>JAZLKL010000078.1:0-18211 GCA_045597585.1 Bacteroidaceae bacterium
AAGACCCATTATGGAATCCTACGAATCGGAAAAGAGCAGGAGAATCGTTTTTGATGACTCACTGCCTAAGTGGAACTATCTTATTAAGTGCTCATAGGTATGAGAAACTTTAGGAAGTTATTTTTTAATCATTACTAAACACCTCCCAACCCATCACAATGTCATCACATAACAAGTTTGCTATTTCAGCATCACTCTTGTTCACTCTCGAGGGTTAGGGGAGCCACCGTCTCGATGTGTTCAATCTCACATTCTGCCCAGGCACCACGGTACATCCACACGCAACATGGCTTAAGCCCATGGAATGCAGGTTAGAAATAATAGCCTAAGCCTATTCGGAGTCCTACCTTGCTACCTGCAGAGTACTGATTGAGGCATAGATCGTAATAAACCACAGGTTCTATGCTGAGGTTATGGTTGAGGTAGAAGCAATAGCCCACCTCCGGGGTAAGGTCGAAGAAGTTGCCGGGATGACGATTCTCATGCACGAACTTCGCACCTGCACCCAAGAAGAGACCGTTCTGGAGAATGTAATAACGAACGCCCGCACCTACACTAAGGTTGTTGACATCATTGCCGGGACCCTTGATATGCTGATGATTATAACCGAAGCGACCATAAAGCATCCAGGCATCGTCAAAGAAATAACCACCAGTGGCATCAATGCCAAGGTTGAGTCTGGAATCGCTACCATAAGAGAGGTCAAGACCTGTCATAGAGGCATTGAAATACTTTGTCTCAAAAGAGAACTGAGCTGACGCACTCAGAGTAGAGACCAGCAACAACAGAGATAAGAGAATTTTCTTCATTTTATTTTGTTTTTGGCACACCCCCCTTCGGGGACTGCGTAATGATTAAAGGTGGGGTCTATTAATTCCCACCGTAATATTTAAAAATTTATGGGGTTTGACGTTTTGTCATCTACTTGCTTCTTTTTGGTTCAAACTGTCAGTTTTCTCAGTTACATAGCACGCTATGCTCCTTCTGTAACTTATACTTTGACCTCAAAAATAAGCGGCGTATCTAACAATGCGAATTAATAGAACCCACCCTAAAAAACATTTTCGATCACTTACTCATGGCAAAGGTAACACAAAAAAACGCTACTACCAAAAAAGTGATGTTAAAAAATGCGAATGAAGGAGTAAGACATGCGCTAAAGAAGAGCGGCATAACCCATTGTCATGCGAAGATTTATCTCCACACAAGGATGAAGACATCCATTCGGGAGCACCATCATATCAACTCCCAACGGTCCTCGATAGGCATCCGAGACAAGGGCTGACAATTGGACTTCAAGAGCCTCACGCACAAGCTGAACCAACTGAGGTTCAACAAACTGTGTGAGCCATGCCATCTTGCGGTCTTCCTGCCAAAGGCAGTTGCCGGCATAGGCTCCATTGGCATGGGTGGTAAAGACTGACAGACCTTTATAGGAAACCCTGCCCTGCCCATCGCTGAAGAACTCCATAGCCACATCGTGAAGCTTGTCATATAGCGGTTCAACCACTACCCCACCCTGACTATTGATGATACGCATGTACCAGCCTTGCAAAGTATCTTCACGTCCACCCTGGGCATAGCGGATGCCTTTGCCGCTACTGCTCCATGGCGCCTTGAGGATAGCAGGCGACCAGCGTAGAAGCGCATCCTCGACCTGCTGAGACGTGGTGCAGAAGCAAGACTCTCCCCGTAAGGAATCGTGCAGGGAGACAAGTTGAGGCAATAGTTCAACGGCACGCTCACGACTGCTGAGCCAGCGCATTCGGGCGAGCTGGGCATCGGTAGGCAAAAGGTCATCCGGCACACCCCTTTTGCGCAACCTATGACAGAGGGCAGGACTCCATCCCCATGGACGAACCTCAGTAATTAGTGGAAGCACATCTGCCAAGGCAACAACATGCCCTTTGCCCGGAGACACCTGTTCGCTCCACTGCTCGGCACGTGGGGCTGGCTCATCCACAATCCACACACCATCATCGGTAAGGATGCCGTCGCCAGGACTGGCCCAACGGGCTGGCAGCAAAGCCGTCTGCTGCATCATACGCTGGATAGCAACAGGAGGCGTATAGCCTTGAGCTCCACTGGCCAAAGCCATGTCATTATCTGGATTGAAAACGTGTAATATCATAGGGGGAATTATGCGACTTTGGTACGAAAGTTAAAGGAACTCAAATGGGAAGTTAGGGGATGTCAAAGGACCTTAGGGGAAGTTAAAGGAAATTGGCCTGCATGTACTCAGTCATGCTCTTAGGTGCGCATTACTTTCACTCGATTGGCTTACGTCTGGCTTACGTGTTTTGACGTAAGCCAGACGTAAGCCAATCGAGTGAAACCTGAGTGAAACTTGGAGGAACATGGGAGATTAGTTTTAGCCTCTCAGTTTCCCAACAACTACCCTATGGATGGGGAAAAACTATAATCATTTAATCTTAATATTTCCGTCGCCATCAATATCTATTCCGGCATTGGGGAAGTCTTGCTTGGTGAGGGTAGCAATATTGTGCGCCGCAGCCTGGGTAGAGTCGAGTCGAGGGCCTACACCCTTGACCTGTTTATAGGAGTGAATCTTACCATTCTGGAACTCACCATTCTTAAGATTGAGCTGTACCCACAAAAGAGGAGCATACCCCGTGGCACCTGCTATACCCATGCGGAAAGGACAACAGAAGTTGCCTAAGCTATAGGCGATGAGGTGACCCTTGTAGAGCTCCATGGCACGAGGCACGTGAGGACCATGACCCACCACGATGTCGGCACCACGATCTATGCATTCATGAGCAAATTTGTGTACATTTCCACGATTTTCACCATAGAAAGTCTCGTACTTGAAGGGAACATGACTGGCGCTTGTGCCCTCTGCTCCACCATGAAAGGTAACGATAAGCACATCACACTGGGGACGAAGTTTCTTGATGAGTTCATCACGATAGGCTTCATCCTGCATGTCAAGGGTATTGGAACATGAAGACGCAAAGGCAAGATAGCCATAACGGATGCCGTCACGCTCGATGACGGTTTCCTCCGCAGTACCCTTCTGTCCGCTGAACTTAAGTCCTACGCTACGAAGGTTCTCCTGAGTGAGACGACGCCCCGTGGCACCACAGTCGCCGGCATGATTATTGGCAATGCCCACAGCATCGAAGCCGGCATCAACCAGACGCTGAGCATGGTCGCCAGGCATACGGAACACGAAAGACTTGCCCGACTTGACGTTCTTGGTAATCTCGGCCTTGGTACCATAATAGCAAGCACCTTCAAGGTTACCAATAGCCACATCGGCAGCCTTTATGATGGAGTCACACTCGATGAAGAGAGAACGACCACGGTCGCGGGTAATGTAGCTACTGTCGGGAAGATTGGTGCCCATCAGTATGTCTCCGGTAAAGGCAAGGGTGATGCTCTCGCGAGAGGGGGCTGAAGGCGAATCATCCGTGGACGGAACCGAACCATCAGAGGTAGCAACTACAGAAGGCACTTCCTTCGCTGAGGGTTGACAGGCACACGCAAACAGGGTTGCGTGGAAGGATAACACTGAGAGGATGATTGTCGGAATGCGTGACATGGGTAAGAAATTTGATTGTTGTATAGATGAATTAACTCAAAGAGGTTGGCACGAACCACATGAAAGCATCGGGGGTAGCAAACAGAGGCTAACGATTATTGCTTCCAGAACTTTTGAACCACACGCGAGGCACCGTTCTTCTCAAGGGTTCGAACCTGATACCAGCCAGGGGGAATGCGTGACACGTTGATGGAAAGATTATAACGACCTGTGCTAAGAATGCGATTCTGAAGGTCCGTAATCACATAAAACTCGATGTAACGGGGAGGCATGGGGAGGGGAATGAACCCATTGGCATCAGGCTGTACGCAACCGTAATAGCGAACCACCTCACTAACCGACATGCCCGAACGACGGGAGCCAGAGGGCTCCTCAGCAGTACCGGCAGAGGGGGAGGCAAGAGTGGCTACAGGACTCTCGTTGCCACATCGGTCCATCGCACGGACAAGGATGTGGAAGCCATTCATGCTGAGCCATGTAGGATTGTAGGTGTAGAAGGGTTGCTGGAGGCCCATTGCCACGATGTTTTCTGCCTTTTCGGAGTTGACATGAGTCTCACGACTGACATACACGTTGTAGCGCACGCCACCCCCAAGATTGTCTGTACAAGCGTCCCAAACAAGACGTTCCATACCATCAGGCAGACGTTCTATGCGGAAATTCTGAGGTACCGATGGGGGGACGTTATCAATCCATGTAGCCGCAGGGGTTAGGGAGGGGAAAGCATAGAACGAGTCATGCAGGAAATCATACAATCCTTTGACATTATCCAACAGGAACTTCGTACGGAAATAGCAATGTCCCTCAATCTGCATAGAGCGCATGTAGTACAGCTCGTTGGTAATGTCAGAAAGCGGCCAGTTCTTCTCCTCTGGAGCCATGAAATAGATGCCCAGACCTGGAGCCACCAGGCGACCATTATCCTGCTCACGCCAATCGGCAGCAAATGGATAGAAGTTGTCGCCCTTGAAATACATCATGGGATAGAGTGCATCATGAATGCCTTCGCGCAACCAGCCTTGAGCATCCTGGAACACAGCATTATAGCAGTTCCAACCCTTGGAAGAATATCGCTGAAGATCGCGGAATTTACCTACAGGACTGCTCGACACACGTACCCAAGGCTTCAGGCTTTTAACTCGCTGATAGATGGCACGGACAATACGCGTGATGTTGTCGCGCCGCCATTGGGCCTTATTGCGGCCATTGCCATACTTCTTGTAGGTATCAGCATCTGGAAAGGTGCTGGCATTCTCGGGATAGCGGATATAGTCGAAATGGATGCCATCCACATCATAGTTGCGTACAATCTCATCACACACAGACACAAGATAGTCTGCCGTACCCGGATTGCCTGGGTCAAGATAATACTGTTCGTTATGCTTTTTGATAAGGTCTGCCCTCTTGGCATGGATGCCCGAAGCGCCCATCTGCTTGGTCTGTGCTATCTTGTAGGCGGGAATAGTAACTACCCAGGCATGCAGTTCCATGCCACGCTTATGACACTCCTCAATGGCAAACTGCAGAGGGTCGTAACCGGGAGACATGTTGTACTGACTGGTGAGCGCCACATCCCAGGGCTCAATTTTTGAGGGGTAGATAGCACTGGCACGCACACGCGTCTGCAACAGAACCGTATTGATATTGATAGCCTTGAGCTGGTCAAGGATATAACAAAGTTCCTGTTTCTGACGTTCGCGCCCAGCACTTGAAGTGGCCTTGGACTTAGGCCAGTCAAGACCGTTGATGGTGGTCAGCCATACGGCACGCGCCTCACGTTTGGGGAACAAGCCCTTCTGAATGTCGGCATGTAAAGGAAAAGGTGCCACAGGGCTTCCTGCCATGACGAGAGATGCTATCCCCCATAGAATGAGAGATAAGAAAACTTTTACCCAATGTGCGCGCGTGTAAATATAATAAGGTGTATTTGGCATGCTTATGTTACAATTTGCTTGCAAAATTACGAAAAATGTGCTAATCCACAAAATAAATGCCATGCTGGCATAACAAATTGTGAATTATTTTGTACTTTTGCGCCCAATTATTGTATTTCATCATGGTTACATTTATTACTGCACTAATAATCCTTGCGTTAGGTTACATCGTATATGGCACTTTCGTGGCCAAAGTCTTTGGCTATGATGCCTCACGTCAGACACCTTGCTACACCATGTCAGATGGAGTGGACTATATGCCCATGGCCACATGGAAGGTGTTCTTGATACAATTCCTCAACATTGCTGGAACTGGCCCCATCTTCGGAGCCATACTGGGAATACTTTACGGCCCTGCCGCCTATCTGTGGATTGTACTGGGCTGTATCTTCGGAGGAGCCGTTCACGACTATCTTAGTGGCATGATATCACTCTGCAAGAAAGGAGCTTCGCTGCCCGAGGTAATTGGTGATGAATTGGGTAAGGGACCGAGAATCGGCATGCGCACGCTCTCGCTTATCCTGATGATACTGGTAGGCACCGTCTTTGCCCAGACGCCTGCCTCACTACTGGGAAACATGACAGGCGAATGGAGCATCTGGGGCGACTCAAACCCCGTCTATATCTGGACTGCCATCGTGTTTGCCTACTACATTATGGCCACATTGCTGCCCATCGACAAACTCATTGGCAGGATATACCCCTTGTTCGGCATGGCATTGCTGATAATGGCCGCAGGTGTGATGATAGGAATATTCTGCAACCCTGGCAGCCTGCCCGAGATATCGGATGCCTTCAGCAACCACCATCCCAACCCCAACACCCTGCCCATCTTCCCTGGCCTATGTATTACCATAGCCTGCGGAGCCGTTAGCGGATTCCATGCCACACAGAGTCCGATGATGGCACGATGCATCAAGAACGAGAAGCTTGGCCAGCGTGTGTTCTACGGAGCCATGATAGCCGAGGGTATGGTAGCCCTCATCTGGGCCGCAGCTGCCATCAAGTTTGCCGACTCACTAAACGTGGATGGTAGCACACCTTACGAGAAACTGATGAATGCCATGACCGATGCCAACACGGGTAAGGTTAATCCTGCCATATTGGTGAATCAGATATGCCACACCTGGCTGGGAGGAGTAGGTGCCATACTGGCCATATTGGGCGTTGTGGCTGCCCCCCTCACATCGGGCGACACCGCATTAAGATGTGCCCGACTCATAGCAGCCGATTTCATGAAGATAAAGCAGAACAACATCATGAAGCGTCTGATGCTGTGTTTGCCCATCTTTGCTGTCAGCATTGCGTTGATGTTCATCGACTTCAACGTGATATGGAGATACTTCGCCTGGGTAAACCAGACTCTCTCGGTATTCACCTTCTGGGCCATTACCATCTGGTTGGCACGAAAGGGCAAATGCTACTGGATAGGACTGATACCAGCCTTGTTCATGACAGCCGTTTGCAGCAGCTACATCATGGTGGCTCCCGAAGGCTTCCAGTTGCCTTATGAGGTAGGCATGGGCATCGGCGTAGGCATGATGCTGCTGTTGGGAGTACTCTTTACAATCTGGAAGAGAAAAAGACAATAGATAGCCCCCCGCCCCCCCCGACTTTTGACTACGGTCAAAATGTAGGGAATAAGAGCAATGTTGAAATAACAAATTGTTATATAAATAGCCTCTCTCTACAAAGAATCCCCCCAAACAACACTTCGCAAGAAAGACGTGGAGGGTGAGCAGACGAGAAAAAAGAGTAAGAAAAGCTGTAAAAACAAGAGAAAAAGCATAGCAGAAGAAAATGTGAATAAATGTTAAAATTACACGGAATTGCAAAGTCTGCTTTGCAATTTCGTGTATTTTTTGTAATTTTGTCGCGTTAACTGCAGCAAAACACTAAATGGAAGCCTTTTTCAAGACACACGCCTACCTCGTGGAGCATACGCAAGCTCCCGTAAGGAGGGCTCTAATGGATGAGATTAACTGGAATGAACGGTTGATCGGCATCAAGGGTTCGCGCGGTGTGGGTAAAACCACATTCCTTTTACAATACGCGCGCGAGCACTTCAGTATCAATGACCGGAAGTGCTTGTATATTAACATGAACAACTTTTACTTTCAGGGCAAAAGTCTGTTTGACTTTGCCGGTGACTTTCATCGCAACGGCGGACAGGTGCTCTTGATAGATCAAGTATATAAGTTGCCAGAATGGGCAGCCGAACTAAGGAAATGCTATGAATCATACCCTGGACTTAAAGTTGTATTTACTGGTAGTAGCGTGATGCGCCTCAAAGAGGAGAATCCCGAATTGAATGGAATTTGCACTTCCTATCACCTGAAGGGATTTTCGTTGAGAGAGTTCATCAACCTGCGCACAGGATTAAGTCTGTCAGCCTACACGCTTCAGGATATTCTGGATCGTCATGAAATGATAGCCGCCAACATCCTGCGACAGGTTCAGCCACAGGACCACATGCGTGCCTACATGAAGCATGGGTACTATCCCTTCTTCCTGGAACAGACCAACTTTAGCGAGAACCTGCTGAAGACCATGAACATGATGGTTGAGGTGGATATTCTTCACATCCAGCAAATCGAACTGAAGTATCTGAACAAACTGAAGAAGCTGCTTTATCTGCTGGCTGTAGCAGGTCCCTCTGCGCCCAACGTAAGCCAGCTGGCATCGGATGTCCAGACCAGTCGCGCCACGGTGATGAACTACTTCAAGTTCTTATCGGATGCACGACTCATCAATATGATATACCGCAAGGGTGAGCTTTCGGCCAAGAAACCTGCTCGCATCACCTTGCACAACACCAACCTGCTGTTTGCCATCTTCCCCAGATTCAACGATGAGGAGATGCTGCAGGACACCTTCTTCCAGCAGAACCTCTGCTCTATGCATGGTGTGGCTGCTGGCGACCGCAGTTGTGGCTTCTATGTGGACGGAAAGCGATTCAGATTGTGCAACGACGAGCCACATCGCTTCTCGGGAGACGTGTACTATGTGAGAAGTGGCATCAACAAGGGACACGACAAGCAGATTCCACTTTGGCTGTTCGGCTTCCTTTATTAATATTAAGGTATAGCAGGAAAGTGTTGAAGAAATATGGCAATATACTGACATTTAACTTAAAATAAAAATGCCAAAAGAAAGGAAATTTGTAACATGGGATGGTAACACCTGTGCTGGACATGTAGCATATATGTTCAGCGAGGTAGCTGCTATCTACCCCATCACTCCCTCATCTCCCATGGCGGAGCATGTTGACGAGTGGGCCGCTCAAGGTCGTAAGAACCTCTTCGGCGACACTGTGTTGGTTCAGGAAATGCAGTCAGAGGCTGGTGCCGCTGGTGCAGTTCACGGTTCATTGCAGGCAGGTGCCTTGACCAGTACCTTCACCGCTTCTCAGGGTCTGTTGTTGATGATCCCCAACATGTACAAGATTGCTGGTGAGTTGCTCCCCAGCGTATTCCACGTATCAGCTCGTACCGTAGCTTCTCACTCACTCTGTATCTTCGGTGACCATGGTGACGTGATGGCTTGCCGTCAGACTGGTTTTGCCATGTTGGCTGAGGGTAGCGTTCAGGAGGTTATGGACCTCTCTGCTGTAGCACACTTGGCTGCTATCGAGGCACGCGTTCCCTTCATCAACTTCTTCGACGGTTTCCGTACCTCACACGAATACCAGAAGGTTGAGCTCATCGAGGAAGATGACGTTCGCGACTTGGTAGATATGAAGGCTGTAAGCGAGTTCCGCTCACGTGCCTTGACTCCCGAGCATCCCCAGGCTAAGGGTATGGCCGAGAACCCCGAGACCTTCTTCGCACACCGCGAGTCATGCAACCGCTACTATGATGCAATTCCCGCTATCGTAGAGAAGTACATGGCAGACATCAGCGAGCGTACCGGACGCAAGTACGACCTCTTCAGCTACTATGGTGCTGAGGATGCTGAGCAGGTAATCGTAATGATGGGTTCAGGTACCGAGGCAGCTCGTGAGGCTATCGTCTATGCTAATGCCATCGGCAAGAAGTATGGTATGGTAAGCGTTCACTTGTATCGTCCCTTCTCAGTTAAGCACTTGCTGGCTGCAGTTCCCAAGAGCTGTAAGCGCATTGCTGTACTGGACCGCACCAAGGAGCCCGGTTCAAACGGCGAGCCTCTGTTGCTGGATGTTAAGGACGCATTCTATGGCGTAGCTAACGCTCCCGAGATCGTGGGCGGCCGCTATGGTTTGGGTTCAAACGATACCACTCCCACTATGATTCTGGGTGTATATGAGAACCTCGAGTTGCCTCAGCCCAAGGATCACTTCACCATTGGTATCAACGATGACCTTACCATGACCTCTCTGCCCGCTAAGGAGGAGATGGCTCTTGGTGGTGAGGGTATCTTCGAGGCTAAGTTCTTCGGTTTGGGTGCCGACGGTACTGTAGGTGCTAACAAGAACTCAGTTAAGATCATTGGTGACAACACCAACAAGTATTGCCAGGCTTACTTCTCATACGACTCTAAGAAGTCGGGTGGTTTCACCTGCTCTCACTTGCGTTTCGGTGACACTCCCATCCGTTCTACCTATCAGATTAAGACTCCTAACTTCGTAGCATGTCACGTACAGGCTTACTTGCGTATGTACGATGTGCTCCGTGGTCTTCGTCAGAATGGCCAGTTCCTTCTGAACACCATCTTCGAGGGTGAGGAGTTGGTTAACTTCCTTCCCAACAGCGTGAAGAAGTACTTCGCTGAGAAGAACATCACCGTTTACTATATCAACGCTACCAAGATTGCTCAGGAGATTGGTCTTGGCAACCGTACCAATACCATCCTGCAGTCTGCATTCTTCCGCATCACCGAGGTTATCCCCGTTGAGTTGGCTGTAGAGCAGATGAAGAAGGCTATCGTGAAGTCTTACGGCAAGAAGGGTGAGGACGTTGTCAACATGAACTTTGCTGCTGTTGACCGTGGTTGCGAGTACAAGACCCTGGCAGTTGATCCCGCATGGGCTAACCTGGTTGATGACGAGGCTATCGTTCGCGACGAGCCTGCATACATCACCAACTTGGTTCGCGTTATCAACGCTCAGAATGGTGACTTGCTGCCCGTTTCTGCATACAAGGGTATCGAGGATGGTACTTGGGAGCAGGGTACTGCTGCCTATGAGAAGCGCGGTGTAGCAGGCTTCGTTCCCGTATGGAATGCTGAGAACTGTATCCAGTGTAACAAGTGTGCATTCGTTTGTCCTCACGCTTGTATCCGTCCTATCGTCATGACCGACGAGGAGAAGGCAGGCTTCGCTGGCGAGACCATCGAGATGAAGGCTCCCGCTGCTATGAAGGGCATGCACTTCGTAATGCAGGTAGGTGTTAAGGACTGTCTGGGTTGCGGTAACTGTGCTGATGTTTGTCCCGGCAATCCTAAGGCAGGTGGCAAGGCTCTCGTTATGAAGGCTTACGACGACTCTTCTGCTGAGGCAGCCAAGGAGGCAGCTAACTGGGAGTACTGCGTGAAGAACGTAACCAGCAAGCAGGATCTCGTTGACATCAAGCAGAGCCCCAAGAACAGCCAGTTCGCTACTCCTCTCTTCGAGTTCAGTGGCGCTTGCTCTGGTTGTGGTGAGACTCCCTATGTGAAGTTGATCAGCCAGTTGTTCGGTGACCGTCAGATGGTGGCTAACGCTACAGGCTGTTCTTCTATCTACTCTGGTTCTATCCCCAGCACTCCTTATACCAAGAACGAGAAGGGTCAGGGTCCCGCATGGGCTAACTCACTCTTCGAGGACTTCTGCGAGTTCGGTCTCGGTATGGTTACCGCCAACAAGAAGATGAAGGCACGCATCACAGAGTTGCTGAATGGTGCTATTGCTGCAGAGAATACTCCCGCTGAGTTCAAGGAGGCTGCTAAGGCTTGGATTGAAGGTCAGAACGATGCAGATGCATCAAAGGCTGCTGCTGCTGTATTGAAGCCCATGATTGCTGCTGGTGCAGAGCAGGGTTGCGAGACTTGCAAGCAGTTGAAGGAACTCGACCATTATCTGGTTAAGCGTAGCCAGTGGATCATCGGTGGTGACGGTGCTTCTTACGATATCGGTTACGGTGGTCTCGACCACGTTATCGGTAGTGGTGAGGACGTTAACATCTTCGTTATCGATACCGAGGTTTACTCTAACACCGGTGGTCAGGCATCTAAGGCTACTCCTATTGGTGCTATCGCACAGTTTGCCGCTAATGGTAAGCGTGTAGGCAAGAAGGATCTTGGCTTGATGCAGGCAACCTATGGTAACGTTTACGTAGCTCAGGTAGCTATGGGTGCAGACCAGAGCCAGTGCTTGAAGGCCTTCAAGGAGGCTGAGGCTTGGAACGGTCCTTCACTCGTCATCGGCTATGCTCCCTGTATCAACCACGGCCTCAAGGCTAAGGGCGGCATGGGTAAGAGCCAGGCAGAGGAGGCTAAGGCTGTTGGGTGCGGTTACTGGCAGTTGTGGCGCAACAACCCTGCATTGGCTGCTGAGGGTAAGAACCCCTTCCAGCTCGATAGCAAGGAGCCCGATTGGGACAAGTTCCAGGACTTCCTCGAGGGTGAGGTTCGCTTCCTCTCTCTGAAGAAGGCTGCTCCCCAGGAAGCACAGGAGCTCTACGATGCATGTAAAGCTGCTGCTAAGCGTCGCTACCAGACATACATCCGCAAGACTCAGGAGGATTGGTCATTGCCCGAGGAATAATTCTTCGTGCACACGACATATTTAATAAGGTGGAATCCTTCGTGGATTCCACCTTTTTTTGTAACTTTGCAGTATGAAAGAAGAGCCATGTAAATTGTGGACAAGGGACTATCTGCGGGCATGGACCTGCAATTTCCTTATCTTTTTCGCCTTTATGATGGTGACACCCTTATTGCCACTCTACATGAAGGAGAGTTTTGGTGCCGACAAGCATCTCATTGGTATGGTGCTCAGTGGTTACACCCTTACCGCCTTGCTCAGCCGTAGCATAGGTGGTTTCCTGGTCGATTCACTACCTCGCAAGATGGTGTTGCTGGTCAGTTGGACGGGTTTCAGCCTATTCTTTGCCGGTTATTTCTTCACCACCTCATTGGTGCTATTTACCATTGTACGCACCCTGCACGGAATCCCCTTTGCCACTACCTGCGTCAGCAATTCCACTGTGGCAATCGATGTCACCCACCCTACCCGACGTGCTGAGGGCATCGGACTTTATGGACTAAGCAACAACCTTTCCACAGCCATTGCGCCTATGGTGGGACTCTACATCTACGAGGCTTGGCATAGTTTCGACCTCATCTTTGCCCTTGCTCTTGGAGCTGCCATATTGGGTACATTACTTTCCGCCACCATCAACCTTCGCAAGCGCGACATAGTGCTCAACCACCAACCCATCAGTCTTGACCGCTTCTTTCTGATAAACGGTTGGAGTCAAGGTGTCTGCATGGCTTGCTTTGCTACTGCATACGGCGTACTGGCCACCTATCTGGCCATCTATTGCAAGGAACAGATGGGCAATGCCTCCATCAGCGGAAACTTCTTCCTCATCATCGCCCTGGGCCTTATGTGTTCACGCCTGGTGGGCAGTCGCACGTTGCGACGAGGCAAGATTGTGGAGAACGCCACCTTCGGCGTTGCCTTCTCCGTGCTGGGCTATGGATGCTTCGCTCTTTGGCCATGCGAAGGCACATGCTATGCTTGTGCCGTCATCGTAGGTTTGGGCAATGGTCACATGTTTCCTGCCTTCAGCAATATGTTCGTCAATCTGGCACCCTCCAACCAGCGAGGCACAGCCAATGCCACCCTGCTCACCATGTGGGATGTGGGCATGGGCCTTGGCATCGTCCTTGGAGGCTACATGGCCGAGCAATTCGGCTACGAGTACGCCTTCCTTCTCAGCGCTATTGCCCAGTTCAGCGGCATGCTCTTCTACTTTGCCATAGCCCGAGGCCGTTACATACGTCAACGCTTGACGGAATTCTAAATCAAAACATAAGTCCACTTCAAAAAGTCTAAAATCGGCTTTTTGCCATAGCATATAAACTTACTGAGTAATACAGAATCGGTCAAAATAGACTTTTTGTAGTGGACTCAAACATCAGTCTTAATAGTGTGCATCGTATGAAAGAGTGAAGAACAGAGAAAGAACAAAAAAACTCATACTCACATTTTCTTTTTTACCCTGCTTCAAAATACAATCTCATGACTCTACAGCATTCTCCCAACTACGAACTCCTCGAAGAACTCACAAAACGCCTGTTGGCTGCACTCGCCTTCACCGGACAAGAAGCAAGCGACGCGAATCTAAACAAAATTGCCAAGCATCTGGGCACCACGCTCAAGACGCTGAAAACGTCATGCATGAAAGAGCTCAAAAAAGCAAAAATGCTGGAGCAAGTATATGCGTACTGGGGAAGAAGCATTGACCTCTTCATATCGTCCAAACATCATCTGCGCGTGCTGTGCTGGTTGTACGCCGAGCATCCCGACTGGGCAAAATCACCAGGCATCGCACGCACAAGCGAAGCTGAAGAGCTGATAAAGATTGCCAAGGCCATCGTGGGCGACAAGACCGAGAAACTGAAATTGGATGACGATCTATGCACTCAAATCAACTTAGCCGAAGAACTGGCAGCCGTGAGCAATGAGCAGCAGCTTTGGCCTATGTTCAAAGCCATGGATGACGACCTACTGGAAGAAATACTCAAAGAATTATCCGAAAAAGAATACCTCACGCCAAAGGAATGGACATTGTTTCTCGACACAATGGACACCAAGAAGAAGAGTCGCACGAAACTGTTACAGCCCTATATTGACAAACTAGGTATCGATGAATTCTACAACGAGGGTATCATACCTACACAGCCAGGCAATGAGGCTAGCGAATACGGACTGATGGTGCAGGCCATACAAGAGGCATACGCACGTCGCTTCAACGATGCCTACACTCTTCTGGAGAAGGCACTCAAGGAACACAACAAGAATGCCAATGGCTATCGTGACGAGAAAAACGTCATGAACGACCCCATCAGCAACTTCTTCATGATGCTCATCTATACCCTCGAAGGCAGTATGGCTAGCAAGAAGAAGATTGAAATCGCATTGAAGAAGCGTACCATAAACGAAACCTACGAAAACGGGCCCGCACTCGTGCTTGGCACGTATTTCAAGGATTCAAGGCAGACGATAAACATCCGAACCATGACGCAAGGATTGAGTAAGACACCGTACCAAGACATCCCTGATGAAACAAGACAGATGGCCTACCTGCTGATGCAATACTTCGACCTGAAGGCCAACAACATGCAGTTCAACAGCTACGACAAGCAGCCCGACCTCAGTCCTGAGAACTACATCCCTGCCAAAGCTATTCTGCGACACGAATTATCAAACTACCTGCCCATTTGCCAAAAGGAGAAGGACAGGCTTCGCAAACTATTCGGTGGTGAACCATTGCTGACATCCATCTACCGCAAGAAGGAATGGGAAGTGGTGCTCGACGAGATTCTGCAGATAGCCACTGCTGACCAAGGCAACCAAGCTGTTGTCAACGCATCCGACCAACGTATCATATACGAGATAAGCCGCCATAACGACTACGTGAAGGTACGTGAGCAAAAGCGACTCAAGAGCGGAGCATGGAGTATGGGAAGAGAGTTGAACCAGACGGCCTACCAGCGTGGTGAATTCGACATGGAAGATAGCGACCGACAGATATGGATGAGCACAAAGGGTACATACTACATGCCATCGGTGGCACGTGTCATCCTCAACATGGTAGGACAGAAACGTGTGATGAACGTCATCGGCTACTACCCCACACGGATGGAACCTATGGAGATACGCGAAGAGAAGCCTTTCCTGACCGTCTCCAGAGATGGTAAAACCATCAAGCTAGGCACCAACCTTCCTTCGCTTGCCTTGCTGGACAAGACCATCGCCTACCACATAGACTGGGATCATTCCATTGCCACCTATTATCCCATGACGGAAAAGGAACGCATGTATTTCCGCAAGCTCTTATCGCTCAAGAACATTCCCATCGAGGCTGAAGAGATGCTCAACAAGATATTCCCCGCCATCAACAGCAAGGTGGAGATACATAGCGACTTCATCGAGGGTGGCACGCAACTGGAGGAGATAGAAGGCGATAGTATCGTATCCATTCGTATCACGCCTCGCACCTACGGCACCTTCCAGATTGCCTTCTGCGTGCGTCCACTCAAGGATGGCAAGGCAGTATTCCTTCCCGGACAAGGACAGAATCCGGCCTTCGACCAATTGGACGGCAAACGCGTACAAGTAAAACGTCACCCACGCAAGGAGCGAGAGAACGCCCATATCTTCAAGGATTGGCTCGAAGACTTCGACATCACACTAGACAATTACCAAGCCGAAATCACCACACCCGACCTACTTGAGTTCATGGATTTCGCACACAACCACGAGGAGGAAGGCTACATAGAATGGCCCGAAGGTGAACGACTGCGTATAGCCGTTGCCTCACCCCAGACATGGAATGTATCGCTCAAGAAGAACGCAGGATGGTTTGACCTGGAAGGAGAACTCACCATCGACGACGAAACGGTAATAAGCATTGCACAGCTACTCGACATGATGGGTAACTCGCACAGCCGGTTCATCCGCCTTGACGAAGACAAATACTTGAGCATCAGCGAGCAACTGCGCAAGCAATTGCAAAAGATTGATGCCGTGGCATCACGTCAGCACGGCAAGGCAGTCATTCCTTCCGTAGGTATGGCCGTATTGGGCGATGCACTCAGCGGCGAACTGGACATCACACACCCCAAGGCACTGGACGAACTGCGCACCAAGATACGAAAGAGTGGCAAGCTGCACCCCGAAGTGCCCGAACAGCTCAATGCCACGCTACGCGACTACCAGTTTGATGGCTTCCAGTGGCTCACACGCTTAGGCAGCTGGGGTGCAGGAGCCTGTCTGGCCGACGACATGGGTCTGGGCAAGACCATACAGACTATTGCTGTACTGCTTGACAAATGCAACGACGGACCTTCGCTCGTACTGGCACCTGCCAGCGTTGTGCCCAACTGGCGCAAGGAAATTAACCGATTCGCCCCCACCCTCAAGGTAAGCATCTTCAACGAGGCTACCGACCGCAAGACGCTTATAGAGGAGGCTACGGCTGGCGACGTCATTATCAGCACCTATGGACTGCTTGTCACAGAAGAGGAAACGCTGACAAAGAAACAATGGAACGTGGCTTGCCTGGACGAGGCACACGCCATCAAGAACCGCGACACCAAGACGTCGGGCGTAGCCATGCAGCTTGAGGCTACACAGCGCATCATACTTACGGGTACACCCATACAGAACCATCTTGGCGAGCTGTGGAACCTTTTTCAGTTTATCAACCCCGGTTTGCTGGGCAGCTACGAGCAGTTCCACAAGAAATACATCCTGCCCATCTCGCAAGATCATGACACACAGCGCCAGCAACAGCTGAAACGCCTCGTACAACCCTTTATGCTGCGACGTACAAAGCAAGAGGTTGTAGAGGAGTTGCCCGACAAGACAGAGATAACACGCAACGTGCAGCTCACCGACGAAGAGATGGCTGTATATGAAGTGATACGACGCAAGGCAAAACAAGAGTTGGAGGAGTTGGAGGCTTCTGGCAAGTCACTCAACATCAATGCCCTGGCCGAGATTACACGCCTTCGCCTGTGTGCCTGCACCGCCTCACTGGCTCAGAAGGGGTGGACAGGCAGCTGTGCCAAGCTCGATGCCTTTGAGGAGTTGGCCGACGACATTTATCAGACTGGCAACCGCACATTGGTGTTCAGCCAGTTCACCTCATTCCTCGAGATGGCTGCCAAGCGACTCGACGCGTTGAAGATTCCCTATTTCTATCTGGATGGCAGCACCCCCATGCGCAAGCGTACGCAGATGGTGGATGCCTTTCAAAAGGGTGAGCGTCCCATCTTCCTCATCAGCCTGAAGGCTGGTGGATTGGGCCTCAACCTTACTGGTGCAAACTACGTTATCCACCTCGACCCATGGTGGAACCCTGCCATCGAGCAGCAAGCCACCGACCGTGCCTATCGCATTGGCCAGCGCCAGAACGTCACCGTTTACCACCTCGTTTCCTCCAATACCATCGAGGAGAAGATACTGCGCCTGCATGACACCAAGCGCGACCTGGCCTCATCCTTGCTCGAAGGTACCGACAGCAGTCACAAGATTACCACCAAGCAACTGTTAGAAATGTTGGAAGGACATTAGTCGAAAGAAGCCATATCTACGAGCCTCATCACATTGTCTTCAAACTACACAATAACCAAGGGCTGATACCCAGTGAAGAGTACCAGCCCTTGTGCTTTATAATTTGCTGCCACATTTTACGATTATTCGGGATTTCCCATATCGCTGTCCTTTAGTCCACCTTCGCCACCAGTGTTGCCAGTGGACGGATTTTCTTGTTCTTCGTCCTTGATGCCACTCTTCTCACCCATAGTGGGATTCGATTGATCCGTATCATCAATGGTGTTTGAAACTACCTGCGGAGTAGATTTTCCCAACAATACCAATGTTAACCCAACTTTTACGCTTTGAACTTTTTTTAAAAAAGTTTTTCTTGAATATAAGCAAGTTAGGTTTTGAAAACGTCCAAAAGTGCGATGTAGAACACAGCAAAGTGAAAATATTGTCGTACCTTTGCCCGCATGAACT
>JAZLKL010000079.1:0-32254 GCA_045597585.1 Bacteroidaceae bacterium
ACGACCTCTCCGATATTCTGATGAAGACCATGCGCGAGGCCGACCAGGGCTTCAACGCCGTATACATGATGCTGGATTCTGGTGCTCGTGGTAGCGCCGGTCAGATCAGCCAGCTCTCTGGTATGCGTGGTCTGATGGCCAAGCCTCAGAAGGCAGGTGCTGAGCCCGATACTATTGAGAACCCTATTCTCTCTAACTTTAAGGAGGGTATGAGCGTGCTGGAGTACTTCATCTCTACCCACGGTGCTCGTAAGGGTCTTGCCGATACCGCGTTGAAGACTGCCGATGCAGGTTACCTTACTCGTCGTCTTGTGGACGTCAGCCATGACGTGATCATCAACGAGGAGGACTGTGGTACTTTGCGTGGTCTTGTATGCACCGCCCTGAAGAATGGCGACGAGGTAATCAGCAGCTTGTATGAGCGTATTCTGGGTCGTGTGTCAGTTCATGACGTGATACATCCCACCACTGGTAAGCTCATCGTGGCTTCGGGTGAAGAGATTACCGAGGATAAGGCTCAGGAGATTGAGAACAGCCCCATTGAGAGCGTTGAGATTCGTTCCGTGCTTACCTGTGAGAGCCGTAAGGGCGTCTGCATGAAGTGCTACGGTCGCAACCTTGCTTCAAGCCGCATGGTTCAGAAGGGTGAGGCTGTCGGCGTCATCGCAGCACAGTCAATCGGTGAGCCCGGTACCCAGTTGACCCTGCGTACTTTCCACGCCGGTGGTGTGGCTGGTAACGCTGTGGCTAACGCTATGATCAAGGCTAAGTATAATTCACGTATTGAGTTCGATGAGCTTCGTACCGTTGAATTCGTTGACGAGGATGGCGTAGCTGCTCAGATGGTTGTAGGTCGTCTGGCCGAGGTTCGCTTCGTGGACGTCAACACTGGCATCGTGCTGCTGACCCAGAGTGTGCCCTATGGTTCTTCGCTCTACAAGAAGCCCGGAGATGTGGTTGAAAAGGGTGAGCTCGTAGCTAAGTGGGATCCCTTCAACGCCGTTATCGTAACCGAGTCTGCCGGTAAGGTAGTCTTTGAGAACGTCATCGAGGGTGTTACCTACCGTGCTGAGGTCGATGAAGCTACCGGTCTTCGTGAAATCATCGTAATTGAGTCTCGTGATAAGACCAAGGTGCCTACCGCAAGTATTCTTGATGCAAATGGCGACGTAATCCGTACCTATAGCTTCCCCATCAACGGACACATCTCTGTAGAGGATGGTCAGGAGCTGAAGGCTGGTGATGTCCTCGTGAAGATTCCTCGTGCCGTAGGTGGTGGTGGTGATATCACCGGTGGTCTGCCTCGTGTAACCGAGTTGTTCGAGGCACGTAACCCCAGCAACCCCGCTGTAGTATCAGAAATCGATGGTGAGATTTCAATGGGTAAGCTCAAGCGTGGTAATCGTGAAATCATCGTTACCTCTAAGTTGGGTGAGGTTAAGAAGTACCTCGTACCTCTGTCAAAGCAGATCCTGGTACAGGAGAACGACTACGTGCGTGCAGGTACTCCTCTCTCAGACGGTGCCATCACTCCTGCCGACATCCTTGCCATCAAGGGTCCCACCGCAGTTCAGGAGTACATCGTTAACGAGGTACAGGATGTGTATCGTCTGCAGGGTGTAAAGATCAACGATAAGCACTTCGAGGTAATCGTACGTCAGATGATGCGTAAGGTTCAGATCAACGAGCCCGGTGATACCAACTTCCTCGAGCTGCAGATTGTCGATAAGCTCGACTTCGCAGAGGAGAATGACCGCATCTGGGGTAAGAAGTATGTGGTTGACGCTGGTGACAGCGAGAACATGCAGAAGGGTCAGATCGTTACCGCTCGCAAGTTGCGCGATGAGAACTCTATGCTGAAGCGTCGCGACCTCCGTACCGTTCAGGTTCGTGATGCCGTGCCCGCAACCTCTACTCAGATTCTTCAGGGTATTACCCGTGCCGCTCTCCAAACCAGCAGCTTTATGTCTGCTGCATCATTCCAGGAGACTACCAAGGTGCTCAACGAGGCAGCTATCAACTGCAAGAGCGACCGTCTTGAGGGTATGAAGGAGAACGTAATCTGTGGTCACCTCATCCCCGCTGGTACTGGTCTTCGTGAGTTCGACAAGATCGTGGTAGGCAGCAAGGAAGATTACGACCGCGTGTTGGCAAACCGTAAGAGCGTACTCGAGTACGTTGACGACGATATGGATTAAGACAAGCGAGGGTATGCAGAAGGTCACTTTCTTGCATACCCAGCTTGATTTTCATAAGCTACAGGGAGCAGAGAGCATGGACTTTCTGCTCCTTGTTTCAGTTTTAAGTTCTTTTAGCATACTATAATGCTGAGTTAGTGGATTTTTTTGTATCTTTGTGCTCGTATAAAAGGATTGGTTTGAGAAGGTATATCATTATCATATTCATAGCGTTTGTTTCTGTGCTTCGCATATCTGCTCAGTATATGCAGGGCACTGTGACCGATGCGTCCACAGGTGAGACGCTTCCCGGTGTGCACATCTATTATCAGGACAATATGAAGACACTTGTAACGAGTAACCTAAATGGACGTTACAAGATTACCTTTCGCAAAGGCGGTTCGCTGGTGTTCTCCATGATGGGTTACGACACACAAATCGTGGAAACTCCCTCAGCACAGAAACTCAATGTCAAAATGGTGGAGTCTTCCAGTTCGCTCAAGCAGGTGGAGGTCACCAGCAAACGACGTCGCTACGTGCGCAAGGACAATCCTGCTGTGCTTCTGATGCAGAAGGTGATAGAAGCAAAGAAGGCAAGTGACCTTCACCAGCATGACTATTGCAGCTTCATCAAGTACGAGAAGATGACCACAGCCCTCAACGAGTTTACTCCCAAGGTGTTCGAGGATGACCATTTCAAGCGTTTTCCCTTCCTGAAAGACCATGTGGAGACTTGTCCTGAGACAGGAAAGCTCATCCTTCCGCTTATTGTGGATGAGAAGGTAAGCCGCAACATTTACCGCAAGAGTTCGAATACCGAGAAAACCATCATTACGGGACAACGTAGTGAGGGTATAAACGATCTTATCAATACGGGCGATATTGTCAGTTCTATGCTCACGGATTGCTTTACCGACGTGGATATTTACCAGAATGATGTGCGTCTTTTCCAGCATCCATTCCTGAGCCCCATCTCTTCGGGTGGAGCCATACGTTTCTATCGTTATTACCTGGCCGACACGGTTATGGTCGATAATGACAAGTGCTATCAGGTGGAGTTTTCGCCCAACAACTTGCAGGATTTCGGTTTTTCGGGTGTGCTTTGGGTGATGGCCGACAGTACATACCGCATCAAGCGTGCCCATCTTGGCATTCCCAGTCGTTCCGATGTCAACTTCGTGGAGCACATGGATATCATACAAGATTTCTCCACGCTTCCTTCTGGTGAGCAGGTTGTGCTCAACAACAGGATGATTGTGCAGCTCAAACTGGCCTCTTGGATACAGAAAGCACAGGTGGAACGTACTGTCAAATACAGCAACTTCGACTTCTCTGCTATTCCTGATCGTGACTTCGACTTTTCGGGTAACGTCAAGACGGAGAGTTCCGCACAGATGCGTGACGAAGCCTTCTGGGAAGCCCAGCGACCAGCACCCCTTAGCCAAAGTGAAGGTAAGATGAACACCTTCATGCAACGCATCCAAAGCATCAAGGGTTTCAAGGAGGTGCTGTGGGTAGCCAAGGCCTTTATTGAGAACTTTGTAGAAACAAGTGTGGATCCCAAGCATCCTTCCAAGATTGACATTGGACCTGTAAACACCACTTTCACCAAGAACTTTGTCGAAGGGTTCAAGTTGCGTGCAAGTGCCCAAACCACGGCGAACCTTAACAAGCATTGGTTTGGAAAAGGGTATGTGGGCTATGGCTTTGGCGATAAGCGTTGGAAGGGACTTGCCGAGCTCAATTATTCCATCAATCCTAAGGATTATTTGCCCCGCGAATTTCCCAAGAACAACATTACGGCTCACTTCTTTTATGACGTCCATGCGCCAAGTGACCGTTTCATACAGACAGACAAGGACAATGTGTTTGCCTCCTTCAAGTGGACACGTCTTGACCACATGATGTACGTGCAACGCTTTCAGGTGCAGTACGATCGCGAATGGGAGAATGGTATGCACTTCACCACTACAGTACGTCGCGAGCGCTCCGAGGGTGCAGGTGCCTTGTTCTTCCAACCCTTGCATGCAACGGCTCCCATGGGGGGCGATGGATGGGGTATGCCTCATGCCGACTTCGACGGAAACCATCGTTATCTGACCACGACCGATCTCTCGTTGGCTTTTGAGTATCAACCCAATGCTTCATGGATAAATACCAAGCAACGTCGCCTTAAGACCAATCATGACACGCCTGTGATGGGAGTATCGCACACCATTGGCTTCAAGGGGCTTCTTGGAGGAGAGTATGACTATAATCTTACCGAGTTCACATTCTATAAGCGATTCTGGCTTCACACGTGGGGCAAGTTCGACATTTATGCCAAGGCACAATGCCAATGGAACAAGGTGCCTTTCCCATTGTTGTGCTTCCCTGTGGCCAACCTCAGCTATGTGATGGAGGACAATACCTACAAGCTCATCGACAATATGGAGTTCATTACCGACCGTAATGCCACGGTCATGCTCTCGTGGGATTTCAATGGTAAGTTCTTCAACCGCATACCCTTGCTCAAGAATCTCAAGTGGCGCGAGTATATTGGCTGCAATCTCTTCTTCGGCCATCTCTCCGACAAGAACAATCCCTTCTTGCCGCAGAATGCAGATGACGGACGCCTCTTCTATTTCCCCGGCCATTACAACGAAGATGGCAGCTTCGCCTACAACTCGCAGCTTATGCAGGCACGTCGTCCTTATGTCGAACTCATAGCCGGCATACATAATATCTTCAAACTCTTGCATGTAGAGTATGTACGTCGCATCAACTACCTGCGTCCCGATACGCATAAGTGGGGCATACGCTTTATGTTCAGGGCGCAATTCTGATGAAAGGTAAGGCCATGTGATGCAAGTCACCATGTAATCCATCTCAATAACACATTACAAAAAATGAAACTTCTACCCGTTATCATAGGCACTGGTTTTGGTGCAGGCTTCTGGTCATGGGGTCCAGGCACAGCTGGGGCGTTGCTTGCCACGCTCATGTGGTATGGGCTTTCGTTTCTCCTTTCGGCAGAGTGGCTTGTTGCCGTCACGGCATGCCTTATCCTCTTCTTCTATGTCGCTGGCGTATGGTCGGCCAATGCCTTGCGCGATGCGTGGGGCGAGGATCCTTCGCGCGTTGTGGTCGATGAGATGGTGGGAGTATGGCTGTCTCTTCTTGCGTGTCCATCGCACAGCATTCCCTATGCTGTGGCAGCCTTCGTGCTGTTTCGCTTCTTCGATATTGTCAAGCCCTTTGGGGTGCGTCACATGGAAAAGATCCCTCATGGCCATGGTGTGATGATGGATGATGTACTGGCGGGTATGTATGGTTTCTTTCTCATCTATGTTTTCCGCTTTGCGGTGTGGCCCCTATGCGCATCCTGAAGGCACTTTGCACAGCACAGGCAGCCAGCGTGATTGACTTTGTCGTCACGGTGTTGCTCTCGTCGGTCATGGGCGTTTACTACGTGGTAGCCACTTCGGTGGGAGCCGTCACGGGTGGCGTGGCCAATTGCATATTCAATTATCATTGGGTGTTTCCTGGCAGTGGTGTCAGCAAGTGGCACATAGCCATCAAGTATTTCCTTGTGTGGGTAGTCAGCATCCTGCTTAATGTTGAGGGTACTTACTTGCTCACGGAATGGCTTCGCGATAGTCAGTTGGTCACGTCCTTGCTGGGAGCACATGCCAACCAGGTGTACATCTTCTCGAAGATTGTAGTGGCCCTTGTAGTGGCTCTTGCCTGGAACTACCAAATGCAACGCTTGTTTGTGTACAGAAACCTGAAAATCAGATAATCGCTTGTTGTAGAGATAAAACGTAAATTTATGTTATGAACTATAGAGATTTTCTTCAGAAACTTATCTATTGGGGCATTAACCCCATCGTGAAGGGTATGATCAAGATTGGCATTACGCCCAACCTCATTACCTTTCTGGGTCTTGTCTTTAATGTCGTGGCTGCCACGTTGCTTGTGTGGGCTGGGCTTGAGCATCCCGGTGAACTGCGTTACATGGGTTGGGCAGGTGGAGTCATTCTGTTTGCCGGCTTGTTCGACATGATGGACGGACGTGTGGCAAGGGTAGGGGGCAAGTCTTCCACCTTTGGAGCCCTTTTCGATTCTGTGCTCGATCGCTATAGCGAACTTGTCACGCTCTTTGGCTTCTTCTACTGGCTCATTCTCTCAGGCTATCCTCTAGGCTCCATCCTTACCTTCGTGGCGCTTATTGGAAGCATCATGGTCAGCTATGTGCGAGCACGTGCCGAGGGACTTGGCATTGAATGCAAGGTGGGACTGATGCAACGTCCCGAGCGTGTGGTCGTCACGGCATTAGGCGCTATTCTGGCTCCTCTCTGCCATTCTGATTCTTTCGACGGCACCCTTGTCTTTGTCTATGCCATGGGAGTGATTGCCCTGCTGGCCAACCTTACCGCCTTCTGGCGAATATGGCATTGTTACAACAAACTGAAAGTAAAATAGATGAACTGGTTATCCCTTCCTTCTCGCCGTGAAACCATCGTGTGCCTGTCGGTGTGGGCTGTTTATTATATCTTTACGCCCATGGTGATGGAACTTCGTCCTGAACACTTTGTGTTTAGTGGCATGTTTCTTGCCTTGTTCTTCCCCACCGCCTACACCCGTAAACTGGCTGTCAGCATGATTCCTTTTGTGCTGTTTGGCATGTCATACGACTTTATGCGCCTTTATCCCAACTATATGGTCAACCCCATCGATGTGGAGGGCATCTACGAAGCCGAGAAGGCTCTTTTTGGTGTCACGGTCGATGGTCAGCTGATGACGCTCAACGAGTATTTTGTTCAGCACAATTGTGCCGTGGCCGATTTCCTTGGTGGTGTGTTCTATCTCTGTTGGGTACCAGGTCCCATAGCCTTTGGCTTGTACCTTTTCTTTAGTGGAAAGCGTGCCCTTTTCCTGCGTTTCTCATGGGCATTTCTTTTCATCAACTTCCTGGGTTTCATAGGTTATTACGTGCATCCGGCCGCTCCGCCATGGTACATTGCCGAGTATGGCACCGAACCCATCCTCGACACGCCTGGCAATGTGGCGGGACTTATACGTTTTGATGAGATGCTCGGAATTGAACTCTTCCAGGGTATGTACAGCCGTAATGCCAATGTCTTTGCTGCGGTTCCCTCGCTTCACAGCACCTATTGCCTTTGCGCGTTTATGTTTTCGCTCATGGGGCGTCAGCGTTGGTTCATCACCTTGCCCCTGGGCATCCTTTCGCTTGGCATTTGCTGCACGGCCGTCTATACCAATCACCACTATCTCATCGACGTCCTGCTGGGCATAGCGCTGGCTGTGTCGTTCTCCCTCCTGTGGGAGTATGTGCTGCTTCGCCGCGGTCCTTTGAAGCGTTTCTACGAGCGTTATGCTGCGTATGTGGCGGTTTCTTCCTGATGCCTGCACACCCTCCCTCGTGGCAAGAGGGAAGAGGATGCTGGTCAGACGTGTGTTTTTCGGGCATATTATTTTGTTGTTTGCCAAAAAAATACTAATTTTGCAATAGAATCGGATCTTAACTAATAAATCTTATGAACCTTAAACGCAATCTTTTGGCGCTTTCCATGATGGCGCTCGTTTCGTGTCCCGTCACGACATTTGCAAAAGTCCATACACCCGCTTCGCAAGGCGATGGTGTGGTGCAGTATCCTTTCCAGAATTCCAGTCTCTCCTTTGAGAAGCGTGCCGACGACTTGCTGAGCCGACTTACGCTCGACGAGAAGGTCTCGCTCATGATGCATCAAAGCAAGGCCGTGGAGCGTCTTGGAGTACCTTCCTTCCAATGGTGGAACGAAGCCCTGCACGGGGTAGGACGTAATGGCAAGGCCACCGTGTTCCCCATCACTATGGCCATGGCCGCCAGCTTTGACGAAGCCTTGCTCGAGCAGGTCTATACCGCTGTAAGCGATGAAGCCCGAGCCAAGAATCAGCAAGCCAAGCAGAGCGGTCGTGTGCGTCAGTATCAAGACCTTTCCTTCTGGACGCCTAATGTCAACATCTTCCGTGATCCCCGTTGGGGACGTGGTCAGGAGACCTATGGCGAAGACCCCTATCTTACTTCTCGCATGGGTGTGGCTGTTGTGAAGGGTTTGCAGGGTCCCGACGATACCAAGTATCGTAAGACGTTGGCTTGTGCCAAGCACTTTGCCGTGCATTCAGGTCCTGAGTGGAACCGTCATTCGTTCAATGTCACTAACCTTCCGCTCCGCGACCTTTGGGAGACTTATATGCCTGCCTTCAAGGCCTTGATCCAGGAAGCCAATGTGGAGGAGGTGATGTGTGCCTACCAGCGTATAGACGATGAACCTTGTTGTGGAAACAACCGCTACCTCAAGCAGATTCTTCGCAACGACCTTGGCTTCAAGGGACTTGTCACCAGCGACTGCTGGGCTATTTCCGACTTCTGGAAGAAGGGCAATCATGAAGTAGTGGAGACGAAGAGCGAGGCATCGGCTATGGCTGTGCGTGCGGGTACCGACCTTGAGTGTGGTAGCGACTACAACTCTTTGCCCGAAGCGGTTCAGGCAGGTATAGTTACCGAGAAGGAGATCAACGAGAGCCTTCGTCGCCTGCTTATCGCACGTTTCAAGTTGGGTGACTTCGATGATGATTCGCTTGTGCCTTGGACGAAGATTCCCGAGAGCACCATTTGCAGTCAGGAACATCGTGCCCTGTCTCGCAAGATGGCACAAGAAGGCATCGTGCTGCTTCAGAATCGCAATCAGATACTTCCTCTTGCCAAGTCGGGTAAGAAGATTGTCGTAATGGGTCCTAATGCCAATGACAGCACTATGCTGCTGGGCAACTACAATGGTTTCCCCATGTATGCCGTGACCATCCTTGAGGGTATCCAGAGCAAGCGTGCTGATGTGAAGTTTGTTGACGGATGCCGTTATGTGGATGCTCCTGCCAACCAACCCCAGCGCCGTCAGCGTGACCGTGTGAATCTCAACGCCAATCCCTTTGGCAATATGGGCATGCAAGCCGATTCTGTCAATACGCTTGCCAATCCGGCTGCCACCACCGCCCGTGCCAGCGAGGTGGCTAATGCCCGTGTCAGTGACGAGGAGTTGTTGGCCCGTGCCAGCGATGCCGACATCGTTATCTTCGTAGGTGGCATCTCACCTCGTCTTGAGGGCGAGGAGATGCGTGTCAACTTTGATGGTTTCCGTGGTGGTGACCGCACCAGCATCGAATTGCCTGAGGCACAGCGCCGAATTCTCAAGGCCCTGCACGAGAAGGGCAAGCGCATCGTTTATGTCAACTGCTCTGGTTCGGCCATGGCTCTTATGCCCGAGACGCAGTATTGCGATGCCATCGTCCAGGCATGGTATGGTGGTGAGGAGGGCGGTAATGCTCTTGCCGACGTGCTCTTTGGCGATGTCAACCCCTCTGGTAAGTTGCCTGTCACCTTCTATCGTTCCACCGATCAGTTGCCCGACTATGAGGATTATAAGATGGCTGGCCGCACCTATCGTTTCATGAACGAGTCACCTCTCTTCCCCTTCGGCTTCGGCTTGAGCTACACCTCTTTTGCATACTCTAACATTCAGTATAAGAAGGGTAGCATCACACTCTCGCTCACCAACAACGGAAAGCGTGACGGCGAGGAGGTTGTACAGGTGTATCTGCGCAAGGTGGGTGACAATGAGGGTCCCAAGAAGACACTTCGCGCTTACAAGCGTGTGGCTGTCAAAGCTGGTCAGACGGCAAAGGTGACCATTCCTTTTGGCAAGGAACATTTCGAATGGTGGGATGCCGCTTCCAACTCTATGCGCATCCTGCCTGGTCAGTATGAGTTGATGGTGGGTACCGACAGTAATGCCAAGGTAGTTCAAACCATTAAGATGTAGCCTCTCCCTGCATAACCTAAGTTGCACCCGAGGAGCCTCCACAGTTCTACACGTATCTACGTAAGAACCTCGGAGGATCCTCGGGTGCATCTGTATATAAAACCACGACCCGTATGGGCGTTGTGAATAAGATTGCGTCCAAAGTTTCAATGGTTTGGATGATTCACAGAAACACCAGCCAATTCTTCTTTCTTCTTTGTTAAATCTTAATTGTGAATCGATGGTTTGGACGCTCTATGAAATGTGTGTGGGGGGACTAACCTTTCAGGTCGTCGATGTCATACGGTTTTGTCAGGAGAGTGTCGTTGTGATGATCTCCTTCGTAATGCGCATCACGTACAATAGCTACATAATTATCACTAATCTTTTCTATTGTTAAGGCAAAATACCAATGTTTATAATACAACTGCTTCCAGTCCCGATCCAACCATGGTATGAACGTTGAACAGCGGATATCCTCCAGTTCAACTTCTTCGCGTACTATTGCGGCAACTTCTGCAATATTCTTTCGAAGTTGTTTGTATGTATATTCTTTACGCTCTGGATAGAACCTTCTGTATTCTCGATAGAGGTTTGCGTATTTTTCCACAATAATTCGCCTCAGTCCTAACGACTTAGGCACTCTTATTGCCAACTTCATATTCAGCCTCTATTTTTGAAACGTTTTCATCGAAAGATTCCAGGCACTCGTTTACGAAGTCTGTGTTCTCAAACTCCATCTCGTCGTATGTCTTTTTATCGTCTTCCATCTATATTGGCTTTTAATACTTTTTGCAAAAGTACGACATTATTCCGAATCTTCCAAATTCTTTCCCGCCAAATTTCGAAGAGTGGTATTATTGCTTTGTTGTTAGCTATTTGCTCTTGTGTGCAAGAGCATTACTCATGCCCTTTCACATGTTCCAGAATGCGTCCTAAATGGTATTCCACTACACCGTCGAAAGTTGTGTCGGTAATCTCTACAAGTGCTGAATCGCGATCTTTGCTGTAACCCACATAGAAGCGTATCACATCATATCTGCGAAGATAGCGTTTGCCATCTGCTTCGTCTATGTAAGTGTATTTGTTGATAGAATTTTGCTTGATAACGCGATATTCCACCTTCTTGTTGCCCTTGATGATTTCTTGAAAATATTCATCTTTGATGATAAGCGTCAAAACCTTCAGACCTTCGGTGTTGAAGGTAGATTGGTTCTTCTGAATGCGTTTCTCAAGGCATTGCATTTCTGGATTATACGAATATTGCGTTATGGTTCTGTCCACAATCTTCTGAACCACTAACTCTATTATTTCCAATGGTGCCACATACCATTCGCTTGGAATGTGCATCTCTCCATTTTCATCATACACTTTCAGTTGAAACTGGACAGCGCTAAATACCTGGTGCATGATTGTCTCAAAGATATGCGAGTTCATATTCACTATCTGGAACGTCTCCACAATCTGTACCGGAGCCATTAGGTAGGTGGGTTCCTTCTCTGCATTCTTGATGCGCTCCTCCACTTCGTTGATGGTGAATCCTATCTTGTATAGGTTCCTTACATTGACAATATCTGGCGAAGGGGAAAGAGAACGCAAAATATATACATACCCTGTTGATTTGTCACCCTCGCTCGTTTCCTGCACGGAGAATACACCCTCTATGTTCTCTTGTGTTTCCGAGATGCCGTAGCCGTCGGCATAGATGGCACGGCGCAATGTCTGTACCAGCACGTTGTTTTCCGTGCCATTCTCATAGATACATCTGGTTCGTGCATCTTTGTTGTGCCCCTTGCCTCCCATGTCACGGGTTATCTCACCTATGCTTTCAATATACAATAACATTCCGTTGATGGCAAAGAAACGCTTGGGTTGTATGAAGTCGGAAGTCTTTGTCACTCTTATAAGGCTTCTCTTGCCTTCTTTCAGTTCCTTCTGCACTTGCTCAAACATAGGTTTGAAGAACATAAAGTCCTCACACTTCTTGCGCGTAGCTATTTGCTCGTTTCCCTTGCGCTTTCCATCTATCACTCGCTTCATGTCTGCAGGCAGATTGAAGAGCACAAGTTCCTTGTCGCTTACATCCAGCAGAGGGTCGCTGAACAATTCGTTTAGTTCTTTATCTATATCCATAGTCCTGTTTCTTTAAGGGTTTGTAGTGCAACGGCCAGCAGCTTCTCTTTGATGCTCTTGCCGTTAATATCTGGCTCACGTCCGTTCGCATCAATCCATGCTCGCAGTTCTTCTATTTTTCTTTGCGTACGGTCATCTGCACTTACTGCAATGGGGCGTGGCTTTACGCCATCCAGTAGCGGGTCGTCAAATAATGCCAGTAATTCTTCTGGCCATTCGTTATTGTTTGCCATGCTTCTGTTTACAAAATAGTTATTTCAACATCATTCTTATTCCCTACATTTTGACCCTAGTCAAAAGTCGGGGGTTATAGGGCCGCTGTTTTGTAAATCTATGAGTTATAGTCGAGTCCCATCATTTTGCGAATCTTCAGGTTCTTGATGATGGTGTACGCTTGTCCCAATTCCCTCTCTTGCAGATTGGGAGAGTCGGACGAAGGTATTTGTCCATCATGTTCCTGTACCCATACTTTCAGCGGACCTTTAAACAAGCGGATGGCATCTTCTGTAGTCATGTCAAACTTTTGCTCTGCAATGGTTTCCTGAATCACCTTAAGTGTTTCTGCATCCACATTCTTTGATACTATCTCGTATGCTTTTTGATATGGGTTGATGGTGTCAATCAGGTTTATGCTCAACTTGTCGATGTTGATGAACTTGTTTGCCAGCTTGATCAGACGATCTCCATCAGACGATTGCTTGTCTCCATCCTTAGGCATGATCTGTCCAGGTGAGACGTCGATAGGCTCACCCTTTTCGTTGGTGATGTTGTTGCCTTTTATCAATGTGTTCAGTAGGAAGTGCTGACGAACCTCTTCCACCTCCTCTGCGGTTAGTTCCGGATAGCGTTTTATGATTACTTTGGGTATGAGGTTCTGTGTGACGTTCTCAGCTGTCGTGCTTCCGCTTATGGCTCGTAGCATCACAGGGTCTTGCAGCACGGCTGCCTGCAGGTCGTCCAGCTGTTGCTCAATAATCATCTTGGTCTTTTCGGTCGATAGTGGTTTCAACCCTTCCACCACAATGGTGTTCACCAATGGGTTTTCCTCCTGCTCTTCCTCCTTGGTTGTCTTGAATTTCCAGCTGGGTGCCATTACCTGCTCCATCAGCAGAGAGGCTGTGATGGCTTTCATAAAGTCGTTGACCGCCACCTTTACCTCTGCCTGTTCCGCATCGGGCATAGCTATCATGTTGACGAACTTTGCCGTTTCCTTTCCTTCGCTGTCGCGTGTGCATCGACCGATTATCTGCACCACCTCAGTCAGCGAACCACGCACCCCGATGGACAGACACATCTCACACCATGCCCAGTCAAATCCTTCTTTCGCGGTACCCAGGGCAATGATTATGTCCATATCCTCGGGGCGCTTCATGTTTTGCAGATAGGCTTGTATGCGGGTTCGCTCGTTGATGTCGTCCTCTACCAGGTCGGCCACCCTAAGCAGCCTTCCGTCGGGTGTGCGCACCTTATACACGCAGGTGTTATAGTCTTTTTCCTCTACCTCTCCGATGCGTTTCATGATCTCTGCCACTTCGTCATATTTTGAACCGCTCGAGGCACGCGAGTTCACGCTTGGTATGTGTATGATGGTCTTCTTCGTTGTGTCCAGTATCTCGCTTAAATACTCCACGTACGAACCATGATAGAAATGGTAGCCGAGTATCAGGTTCTTCAGGTAGCGATAGCCATTGAGCTGCTGGTAGTAGTTGTACGTCACGGGGAAGAACTTGGCTTCGTCCTCGGCACGCAGCACGGGTATGCCGTCGCCACGGAAGTAGCTGCCTGTCATGGCCACAATATGGCCTGTAGAGTTATTGATTACACGGCGTACAATATCACCCAAGCCACTTTCTGCATCGGCGCTGGTGTGGTGAAACTCGTCTATGGCAAGCAGACAGTCGTTGAATTCGTCATCATGCAGTTGCTTCATGCCATTGCGCAGGGTGGCGTGTGCACACACAAGTACCTGTGCCTTGTTCTGTCCGCGGAAGAACTCCACAAAGCGTCCTGCCTTGTCCTGCTCGTTGCCGCCCACGTCGCATAGGTTGAAATAGGGAGCCACCCTCCAGTCAGCAAAGAAGCCATACTTCTTCAGTTCGGTGTTGGCAAACGAGCGACCGATGCTCTTTTCTGGTACGGCCACCACAACCTTCTTGATGCCCTGGTTCACCAGTTTGTCCAGGGCAACGAACATCAAGGCACGGCTCTTGCCGCTGGCAGGTGGTGCCTTGATGAGCAGGTACTTCTTGTTGCGTGCCTCGTATGCCATGGCTTGCATCTCGCGCATGCCAAGGCTGTTCGTGGTGCTGCTCTGCCCTGTCTGGGCATAGTTGATGTTTACAATGTTTTTTGCGTCCATAGTTTCAATGGTTTGGACGCTCAGTGATTTTTTGGGGGGAGGAGCTTCTACTGCAATTCGACAGTAGGGGCTTGCTTAAGTAAGGAGTCTATACGGTTGATCAGTTCTTTGGCAGGTTCAATCATCACCTCGACCTCTTCTTTTGTTACGGAAAATATGCAATTGTAATCGGCACGTTCACGCAATTGTTCCATGCGTGTCAGAAAACCACCGAGACGATCATCAATTACATTTGTCTTCACAAAGTGAAGGCCGAATTGAGAAATCATTCCCGAATGCCTCTTACTGGCAAGGCCATTGTAAATGAATAGGGCTTGTACGGCATGAAAACAAGAATAATAGAATCTGTTAGCTGCCAAATCCCATTGTTCTTGTCCGAACATCAGTTCTGCTTGATTGTAGAAAACATTAGCTTTCTCCATTTCAAGCCTGACCATTGTTGCCCTATCTTCGTCTGAAAGTCTCATGCTATAGCGATGCCGTCTTGTTGAACATTATAGTAGAAGGGCGTGAAATGGTTGGCATCCCAGTCCTTACGAGTGTACATTATAGGATTGATTTCCACGTTCAAGTCCCATCCCAATTTTGTGAGGGGATAGGTAATTGTGTCGTAATCCTGTGGTAGGAGTCGGTCTTTATCGACGATAATCAGGATGTCCCAATCCGAATCCACGCGGGCATCTCCTCTGGCTTGACTGCCAAAGAGAATTGCCTGTCCGTTCGCAGGTAGCGAAGTAGCCAGTGTCTGCTTAATGTTATCAAGAATACCCCTGTCCATAGCAATACTTTTTGCAAAAGTAGCACTTTATCTTGAAACCTCCAAATTCTTTCCCACAAAATTTCAAAGAGCGATTGTTATTGTTTTGTTTATTAGTTACTTGTTCTTGCTTGTCATTTTCTCGTATAGTTTAAAGAGGCACTCCAGTCGTGCTTCGTCCGAGGCGAAGGGATAGCCGGGGTAGCACGACTCTACTATGTCGTCCAACCGATGATGAGCCTCTTTCAAATCCTCTGGCATAGTGTCGGGGTCGTAGAGGTCGGCCAATGTCTTGCCCATAGTAAGATAAGGTTCGCGTGTGAGAAGAATGTCTGTCGCAGCTTCCTCTATTTCCCCCTTCTTTGTGTCCGAGATGGTGGGGAAGGGGAATGTGTTGTAACAGAGCCCTGCAGAATAGCGGTAATCTGTTTTCAATCTTCCACCTACAGCACGCACCCAATCCATGTGGATGCGGGAGGTAAGGATGCCGAAGAGCCAAAGAGGTGCATCATAGATGGCAAAGGCTGAGTTGGAGATAATATCTTCAGCGTCCAAATAACCAATAGGAATGTATGGGCGACGTTCAGAAGATGTAGAGGGGACAATTACTTTTGATGTTTTTTTATTTCTAATTTCTCCGAACAAATATGGAGTATCGGCCATCTCTCTTGTCTGTTCTTTTGAGCTTTTCTTACGCATTTCCTTAACTCTTTGGAAACGTTCTGCGAATGGGGAAATAGAATAAGCAACCTCTTTGTCTTTCTCTTCTACCCATATACAATAGCGAATCTCATCCTTAATAAATTCACTGGAGCCAAAGAATCTTTTAACAAATCGCAGACTCTGAGGGTGCAGATTCGTTATCTCGTCCTTTTCTGCTTCTGTCAGTAAAAGGTTGCCATCATCTGTTGGCTGTGAACCCTTTGACATTGATGGAACTGCACAAATCGGTGTACTGGTATTTGTAACAATGCAAGAGTTGGCACTAATTAGATAAGGATTTATTTCATTGCATTTTTTTGCATTTGAAGAAGTATACAGGGTGCATTCTTTCTTCATTGCATCTAAACCGACAATGACACACGTCACTCCTGCATTATATTTTGCGTTGTTCGTCCACTTGAAAGATGTATATGCAAAGCTAATTCGTAATCCTATATTGAGTAGCGGTGGCCATAATAGTGCAACTTGCTCACCTTGACAAATGGAGTTTGTGGAAACAAACGCAAATCGGTTTTTCTGTTCTCTTTGAATAAAGCTTCCTGCTTTGTAAAACCAGCAGCAGATATAGTCTATTTTTTTACTTTCAACTGCTCCCTTAAATACGTGTTCAATATCTGCTTTTTGGTTTTCGTCTTGAAGTACATATCCCAAATACGGTGGATTACCAAACACGAACACTTCCTCGTCCTTGGTGTGTGGACACACTTCATCCCAATCCACTCGGCAGGCGTTGCCGCAACGGATGTTGTGAATATCCTGTAGTGGCAGGGCATCTATGTCAACGCCAAACTCGCTCGTGAACTTCTTGTTCATTTGGTGTTGTGCCAACCATAGCGAGAGCATAGCCACCTCATGCGGAAAGTCCAGCAACTCAATGCCGTAGAACTGCTCTATCCTGATCTTTGAACCGGCATTGAAGGTCAGGAAGTATTCCAGCTGGATGCGTTGCTGTAGCTTCAGTATGTCCATCTCGAGTATGCGCAGCATCTTATAGGTGATGATGAGGAAGTTACCGCTACCGCAAGCCGGGTCGAAGAACTTCATGCGTGAGATTCTCTCCAACAGATTGTTGCATCGGTCGCTGTGGGTGGCGCGTTGCCTATTCACCTGCTTGGCATTGAGCATCCCTAATGTCTCCTGCTCGCTTACCTTGCGCCACGATTCCTCTATGGCGGACAATTCGCCACGCAACTCCTCCAAAAAGAGTGGGTTGATGACCTTCATGATGTTTGGCACAGAAGTGTAATGCATGCCCTGGTTGGCACGCACGTCGGGATTGACCACCGCCTGAATCATGGAGCCGAAGATGTCGGGGTTGATGTTCTGCCAATCCAGTTCGCCACTCTCTATGATAATCTGTCGCGCCCGCATACTCAGTTCTGGGATGTAGATGCTGCGCTCGAAGAGCCCTCCACCCACATAAGCCAGGTTCTGCTGGCAGTAGGTGCGCAACATGCCTTCGGGTATGGTCTTGCCACCCATGAAACCGAACAGTTGCTCGAGTACATCCTTCAGGTTGCGTGCATCGGGTGCATACTGCTCTATGGCATGCGTCACGGCGTTTTGTGGGAAGATGCCCGTGTCCTCGGCAAAGAAGCAGAAGAGCAGACGTGCGATGAAGGTGTTGAGGTCGTGCAGGCCGCTGTCAGAGGTGAACTCGTTGTAGGCACGTATCTCGTCGTGCAGCTTGGCCAGCTTCTCGGCTGCCTTGATGTCGGCGGGCGACTCTTCCACGTACTCTATGCGCTCCACTCCGGCCAGGGGGTAGAAGAACTCAAAGTCGCAGTAGAGGCGGCTCACTTGCTGTTCGAACGTCTCATGCTGGCGCAAGTCGTAGGCGCGGATGGTTGTGCCGTCGCTCACGGCAATAATCTTAGGGGCAGCCTTCTGCACCTGTGTGTCTTGCTTCAGTTCCTCCAGCAAGTTTGCAAAGCTAAGCGTGGTGCTTGCCTTGTAGCAAAGAAGTCCCTTGACAAGTAGCCCGTCGAACGTCTTGATTACGCCCTTGCCCTCACGGTATCGTTTCAGTTCGCTTTCCGGTTTGCCAAAGGCATAGAGTAGTTGGTGCCCCAGTTCGTTTTTATCTACAGTATTGTCTTTGAGGATGCGCAGTCGCTCCTCAATCTCCTTGTAGGAGAGTTGTACCTTTTTAGCCATAGTACACCCATAGGTTAGTTCTGTGTGCGCTGACTATGATCCTCGTTTCTACGGGTGGCAAATACCTAAAAAAGGAAGGGAGAAGAAAAAGGTGCAGCCACCTCCACTTATCTCTTCCTCTGGGTATTTGGCGTGACCCGTAAACCGAAGACAAGCTCAGTGCCCACACCCTATGGGTGCAGGCGTCGAACTTACCCTTATTCGGTTTACTTCTCTTTCAATCGCCAAATTTTAGAGGAAGTACGAATAAGTTAGCAACGCTAACAATTGTTTTTCAAAAAGATTCTCTCACACTTGCGTCGGCATCTCCGCCCCCTCGCCTGGTGGCATCGGCAATGCGAAGCACGTGTGATAGTGCAAAGGTAAGAAAAAAAAACGTAAAACCATAAAATAGATGGAAAAATACTTAAATGCGGGGTGTGAAATGTCTGTTTCCTGTTCTCTTTCGTCCTGCATTCGCTTTAGGTGCCTCTTAGTTGCACATTACTTTCACTCAGTTGGCTTACGTCTGGCTTACGTCAAAACACGTAAGCCAGACGTAAGCCAACTGAGTGAAACGTGAGTGAAACAAGGAGGAAAATAGCACCTCGGGTTAACCTTGTGGCTTCTTTAACTTAGGTCACTTTGTTATCCTTCGGTTTTGTTTTTCCGTCTTTTAAAGCAAAAAAGAGCGGTAAAATGCAATTTCGTGACTCTAATGTTACAACCTATTCGGAAAAAGTGTATCTTTGCACTTAAGACAGGGAATGTCCCCTGTAGCAGAATAACTTTAAATTTTATAGAAAAAGAAAAATGAAAAAGATTATGTTGAGCATGATGGCTTTTGCTGCCATCGCATTTACATCTTGTGGCAACAAGCAGGCAAGTGAAACGGCTAAGGAAGATTCTATCAAGGTAGAGGCAGCTGCTACTGAGGCAGTAGATGAGACAGCCGATGTGGAGACACGTGCTGCCAACGACGTGGCTCAGTTGGAGCAAGCCATTGAGAGCAACCAGACAAACTCAGTTAATATCATGGTGGATGCTGCCAAGCAGAGCATTCAGGAACTATTGAATGCCGGCAAGACAGAGGCAGCCAGCATCTACGCTTCTAAGATAAAGGCAACCATTGACGGTGCAAGCGACAAGCTGCAGGCAGCTGGCGTTGACGTGTCTGGCTTGAATGGCGTCATCTCGGGTGCCCTGGGTACGGCTACCGGTACTGCCAACGCTGCTGTGCAAACTGCCACAGGTGCTGTTGAGGGTGGTAAGGCCGCTGTAGAGAATGCCAAGGAGGCAGGTAAGGCTGCTGTAGAGAATGCCAAGGAAGCCGGCAAGGCCGCTGTGGAGAACGCCAAGGAGGCAGGCAAGGCAGCTGTAGAGAATGCCAAGAATGCAGGCAAGGCAGCCCTTCAGAATGCAGCCAACGCAGGTGCTGCTGCTTTGGGCGATGCCATGAACAAGGCTCTGGGCACACAGCAGTAATGCGTCCTGATGTGGCCAAAGCATAGCCTTGTGCCATCAGGTTTATAGCATGTTCCCCAATCCACGACACGCATGAGGTCGGGGTTGGGGAATATTGTTTTTTGGGGGGTAGTCAGAACCTTTATGCCGGTATTGTAGTACGGTGTCTTTCCCCTGTGGACGTGGACGTGATGTTTTTTTCCTCGCGACGTAACAATTGCTACGTCGCGACAAGTGTGAGTTGACTTCGATTACTCAGTACTTAGGAAGTGGGTCATTCTGTTGGCTGGCACTTTATTCCTCTTGCCACTATGGTAGCGGTTGTCCATGCCGCTTGCAGGTTGTAGCCACCCGTAATGCCGTCGATGTCGAGCACCTCTCCGGCAAAGTAGAGGTTCCTGATGGGGGCGTGATGGGGCGAGGTGTAGCGCAGGGTGCGGCGGTCGATGGCTGAAAGACTGATGCCGCCACAGGTGACGAACTCCTCCTTGTAGTGCGAACGCCCCGTGATGTCGTAGGTGTCGTGGGTGAGCGTCTCAGCCAGGCGGTTGAGTTGCTTGCGCCCCAGTTCGCTGCAACGGCGACCACGCAGGGAGAGTTTGGTGAGCAGATAATCCCACAGACGGTTCTGCAGGTTGTAGGGACGCACGTTGTCGATGAGCTTTGCCCCTTGCTGAGTCACACAGCGTTGCAAGGCATCGAGCACCTCGTCGGTGGTGCATCCTCCTGTCCAGTTAACCGAGAGCTGATGCTTGTACTGGCACTCGGCCAGGATGCGTGCGCCTCGACTGGAGAGCTTCAGTATGGAAGGCCCGCTCATACCCCAATGTGTGATGAGCAAAGGACCTTGTGCGTGCAGCTTAGTGCCCGGCAACGAGCAGACGGCATCCTCCACCACCGTACCCATGAGGGCGGTGAGTGCCGGGTCGGCGATGTTGAAGGTGAAAAGCGATGGGATGGGGGAGACGACCTGCAATCCCCACTCGTTGAACTTGCTGAGTACCTGCCCGTGCAGGCCTCCAGTGCAGATGCACACGTTGTCGTAGGCGCCCAGGTCAACCTTCGTCTCGTCGAAGGCATCGATGCCTGTGCGTATCTCTACGCCCAGACGACGGCACTCACGCAGAAAAAGTCCCGTGATGGCATGGCTGTCCTGCGCCTGTGGAAAGACGCATCCGTCCGGCTGTGCCACCAAAGGTACACCACGGGCCTCGAACCATTCGTAGGCATCGTGGTGACTGAACTCACGAAGCCACCCCTTGAGTTGGCGGTGGCCTCGTGGATAGATATGCTGAAGGTCTAAGCCGCTCTGGAAGGTGTTGGTGCAGTTGCATCGTCCACCACCCGTTATCTCTACCTTAGCCAACACACGGCGCTGGCGCTCCAGGATGCATACATGCATGTCGGGGCACAACTCCCTGAGGGTGATGGCAAGGAAGAAGCCTGCGGCTCCTCCACCGATGATGGCGGTGCTTTGCGGCATGGGCTTAGATGCTCAGGGTGTCGAGCACGTTGATAAGCTCCTTCTTGATGGGCTTGTCGCTCTTGATGGCATTCGAGAAGGGTACGTACACCACGTCGTCGTTGCGGATGCCGATCATGACGTTGCGCTGTCCCTCAAGCAAAGCCTGGATGGCACCTACGCCCAGACGGCTTGCCAGGACACGGTCGCCGGCCGAGGGACTACCACCACGCTGCAAGTGTCCGAGGATGGACACGCGTACGTCGTATTCGGGATACTCCTTCTTTACACGCTCGGCATAGTACATAGCGCCGCACTTGGGACTCTCGCTCACGATGACGATGCTCGACGACTTTGACTTGCGGATGCCACGACCGATGAAGTGCTCCAGCTGGTCGGCACCGGTAGAGTCCTCGGGGATGATGGCAGCCTCGGCACCTGCCGCAATGGCGCTGTTCTGTGCCAGGAAGCCGGCATCGCGACCCATAACCTCGATGAAGAAGATGCGCTCGTGGCTGGTGGCCGTGTCGCGAATCTTATCCACACACTCCATGATGGTGTTGAGGGTGGTGTCGTAGCCGATGGTAAGGTCGGTACCGTTGAGGTCGTTGTCGATGGTGCCGGGCAAACCGATGCAGGGAATGTCGAACTCCTGTGCAAAGATGCGTGCACCTGCCAGCGAACCGTTACCGCCGATGACTACCAAGGCATCGATGCCGTTGGCCATCATGTTGTCGTAAGCCTTCTGACGACCCTCAGGGGTCATGAACTCCTTGCTGCGTGCCGTCTTGAGAATGGTACCGCCACGCTGTATGATGTTGCTTACGTTCTCGGTGGTGAACTCCTTTATCTCATTGTTTATCAATCCCTCGTAGCCACGATACACGGCCATTACGCGAAAGCCGTTGGCAATGGCGGCGCGGGTTATGGCACGGATGGCTGCATTCATGCCGGGGGCATCGCCTCCGCTGGTAAGAATGCCGATGCAGTTAATCTTTCTCATACGCTATTGTTTTTTTGGTTTTTGTCGTTATTGTGATTTTAGCATGCAGTCGCGTGACGCCCGGTGTGTGCGGCAGAGCCGAAGCCTGTGCACGGTTGTGGTGCAAGCCAGGGGCACGAACGACCTATTTGCTTAGTGCAAAGTTACAATATTTTTCCGTAGTGGTGTTTTCTCGGGCGATTATTTATGATTCGCGCGCAAATATCTTAATATAAATCAAGAAAATGCAAAAAAGATTTGGTGGCGTCGCAAAAATGTAGTACCTTTGCAGCCGGATTTATTATCAACATAAAGTCTAACCGTATTAAATTACTTAAAAACAATTATTTAAACATGGCAGATTACAAAAATGTCGCTCCTTTGGCAGACTTCGATTGGGAAGCCTATGCTAGTGGAAGTGCAAACACTGAGGTGAGCCACGAGGCTCAGGAGGCCGCTTATGATGGTACTCTGAACAAGGTTAACGATTTCGAGGTTGTTGACGGTACTGTTATCTCAATCAACAAGCGCGAGGTTGTAGTTAACATTGGCTTCAAGAGCGATGGTATCATCCCCGTAAGCGAGTTCCGTTACAATCCTGAGTTGAAGGTAGGTGATACCGTTGAGGTGTACATCGAGAACCAGGAGGACAAGAAGGGTCAGTTGGTTCTTTCTCACAAGAAGGCTCGTGCAAGCCGTTCTTGGGACCGCGTTAACGCCGCAATGGAGAACGAGGAGATCATCAAGGGTTACATCAAGTGCCGCACGAAGGGTGGTATGATCGTTGACGTATTCGGTATCGAGGCATTCTTGCCCGGTAGCCAGATTGACGTTAAGCCCATCCGCGACTATGACATATTCGTTGGCAAGACCATGGAGTTCAAGGTTGTTAAGATCAACCAGGAGTTCAAGAACGTGGTTGTTAGCCACAAGGCTCTCATCGAGGCTGAGCTCGAGCAGCAGAAGAAGGAGATCATCTCTCGCCTTGAGAAGGGTCAGGTACTCGAGGGTACCGTTAAGAACATCACCTCTTACGGTGTATTCATCGACTTGGGTGGCGTTGACGGTCTCGTACACATCACCGACCTTAGCTGGGGCCGCGTAAGCGATCCTAAGGAGGTTGTTGAGCTCGACCAGAAGATCAACGTTGTTATCCTCGACTTCGATAACGAGAAGAAGCGTATCGCTCTCGGTCTCAAGCAGCTCACTCCCCATCCCTGGGATGCTCTTGACAGCGAGTTGAAGGTTGGCGACCACGTGAAGGGTAAGGTAGTCGTTATGGCTGACTACGGTGCATTCATCGAGATCGCTCCCGGCGTAGAGGGCTTGATCCACGTTTCAGAGATGAGCTGGAGCCAGCACTTGCGCAGCGCTCAGGACTTCATGAAGGTAGGCGACGAGGTAGAGGCAGTTATCCTTACTCTCGACCGCGAGGAGCGCAAGATGTCTCTCGGTATCAAGCAGCTTAAGGCTGATCCCTGGGAGAACATCGAGGAGAAGTATCCTGTGGGCAGCAAGCACACCGCTAAGGTTCGCAACTTCACCAACTTCGGTGTATTCGTTGAGATCGAGGAGGGTGTTGACGGCTTGATCCACATCTCTGACCTCTCATGGACCAAGAAGGTTAAGCACCCCAACGAGTTCACTCAGCTTGGTGCTCAGATCGAGGTTCTCGTTCTCGAGATCGACAAGCAGAACCGTCGCTTGAGCCTCGGTCACAAGCAGCTCGAGGAGAATCCTTGGGATGTATTCGAGACCGTATTCACTCAGGGCAGCGTACACGAGGGTACTATCATCGAGATGATGGACAAGGGCGCAGTTGTTCAGCTCCAGTATGGTGTTGAGGGCTTCGCTACTCCCAAGCACCTCGTTAAGGAGGATGGCACTCAGGCTCAGCTGAACGAGAAGCTCGAGTTCAAGGTAATCGAGTTCAACAAGGACAGCAAGCGCATCATCCTCTCTCACAGCCGCATCTACGAAGATGTTCAGCGTGCTGCTGAGCGTGCAGAGAAGAAGCAGGCAGCTCCTCGTCGTGCAGAGAAGAAGGAGGCCGCTCCCGTAGTTAACAATGTAGCAGCAAGCACCACTCTTGGTGACATCGACGCTTTGGCTGCATTGAAGGCTAAGATGGAGAAGGGCGAGTAATCAAACTCTCAAGATACGAAAGCCCGCGTTTTCTGGACGCGGGCTTTCTTTTTACCATTACATTATTATTAGACGTAGAACCATGGAACCATTCACACTTCATATCCTTGGCTGTGGCTCGGCCAAACCCAGCAACGGGCATCTGCCCACTTGTCAGGTGCTCGACCTTCGTGGCAAACTCTTCATGATTGACTGCGGAGAGGGAGCGCAGATGCAATGGTCGCGCATGGGATTGGGCATGACACGCCTCGGGCACATCTTCATCAGTCATAGTCATGGTGACCATTGCTTTGGTTTGCCCGGCTTGATTTCCACCATGGGATTGCTGGGCAGGACGGCCGACCTGCACATACACGCCCCTGCAGACCTGCAGCCTTTTGTGGAATGCGTGCTGAAGAACTTCTGCACGGAGATGGATTATGAGGTGTTCTTCCATGTGGTAGATACCAAGCAGTTTCAACTCATCTACGAGGACAGGAGCGTGGAGGTGTGGAGCCTTCCGTTGCGTCATCGAACTCCCTGTGCAGGTTTTCTGTTCAAGGAGAAGCCTCTGCCGCCGCATATCCGTCCGGAGATGCTGGAGGCGTATGGCATCCCAGTGAGTCAGATCAACAACATCAAGGCAGGACTTGGATGGGTGAATGAGGATGGCGAACTGATTCCCTCTGAGCGACTGACGCGCCCCTCAGAACCACCACGCAGCTATGCCTATTGCTCCGACACGATGTACAAGCCCTCGTTGGCCGAACTCATCAAGGGCGTGGATTTGCTTTTCCACGAGGCAACCTTTGGTGAGGAGTATGCTAAGCGTGCACAACAGACGGGTCACTCCACAGCAAGACAGGCAGGCATGATGGCCAAGGCTGCCGAGGCAGGGCAACTGGTCATCGGACACTACTCGGGCAGGGTGAAAGACGAGGTGGCTCATCTGAACGAGGCAAAGGCCGAGTTTGAGAATGCCGAACTGGCAAAGGAGGGTAGGGTGTTCACCATTCGCGGCTGAGAATGATTTTTGAACTAAAAATAAGCCAAATAGTGACGATATGATGGCGAAAATGCTTTTTTTTGTTAAAAAATAAGGTTTTTGCCCGTTATTATTTGGCAGAGAAAACAAAATTATGTAATTTTGTGATAGTTAAAGCGAAATAGTGTACATGAAAAAAGTATTTAGAATATTCACTCTTGCCACCTTGGTGCTTGTCTCTCCCGTCGCTGTGATGGCAGACGAGCTTTTTGATGGTATAGAGAATGAAACGGCTGCCATCACCTTGTCGGTGACCCGTAGTAGCATTCATGTATGCGGTGCCAATGGTAAAGTGCTGAATGTGTATGATGTGGCTGGCAAACTTGTGACAAGTGTCTCTATTGATGGCGCTGACAAGACCGTGGCAGTCGATCTGCAACGTGGATGCTACATCATCAAGATTGGAAACTTCGTGCGTAAGGTTTCTGTTAACTGATTTTTCTATTTTTAACACCCTAAATAATTAATATGTAAGCTTATGAAAATGCGCTGCCTCAATATCGCATTCCTATTTTCGTATATACTGATTTGTAATGCGTGCACTTCACTTGGCTTTGGCTCAGAGCCCAAGTTCCCCTATGACCAATCGCGCATCCGTGAGGTAATGGATAGTGTGGCCTTGGCCGACACGACGTGGATGTATGCCGACACCTACAGCAAGCGTCTGTATAGCCACCAAACTGACTCGGTGGTGCTGCAGGACACGCTCTATTGGATTAACCCGGAAGGTGTGGATGAAAGAGCGGAGGTGCTGGTGAACCGTCTTAAGGACGTGGAACAACACGGGTTGAAACGCTCCAGCTTCTATCTTGACGAGATTGAGGCAGACCTGTCGGCCTTCCGTGCCCTGAAGCCTGATAGCTGCACGCAAGAGGAAGTGTGCCAGTTGCTGGGCAAACTGGAGTACCGACTTACCTCAGCCTATTTTCGTTATACCTTCGGACAACGATTCGGCTACACACGCGCCTACAGGGTGTTTCATAATATCAACGGTTCGTCGGGAGGCGACACCCAAAGCAAACTCTTTGACTACAAGCTGGACATTCCTACTGACTCGTTCTTCAGCGTGGCCATCCATAAGATGGCGGATGAGAGTGACATGAACTCGTTCCTGGACGAGGTGCAACCCACCGACTCCCTGTATTATGCCATGTGCCGCGAGTATCGGAATGCTGTGCAGAACGATTCCAACGAAAGGGCAGAAGTGGCTCGCATAAACGTGGAACGTGCCCGATGGCGTTACGCTCGTCCTCCCAAAAAGGGAAGGCATATCTGGGTGAATCTTCCCTCGTACATGCTGCGAGCTGTCAATACCTCAAAGAAAGAGGAACTGACCATGAAGATATGCTGCGGTAAGAAGGATCACCAGACACCATTGCTCACCAGCAACATCAGCCGTCTGGAACTGAATCCCTACTGGGTGGTGCCCACGAGCATCGTGAAGAAGGAGATTGCACCTGGCCATACAGGTGATGCCAATTACTTTGCCCGCAACAATATGGTGGCTATCGACAACCAGACGAAGGAGGAGCTTAGTGCCGCTTCGTTAAGTCGTGCCCAGTTGCTGAGCGGACGCTACACCATTCGTCAGGAGAAGGGTGCTGGCAATTCACTCGGCCGACTGATATTCCGCTTCCCCAACCGTTTCGCCGTGTATCTGCATGACACGAATACGCCAAGTGCCTTCAAGCGCATCTCACGTGCCGTAAGCCATGGCTGCGTTCGTGTGGAGAAGCCGCTCGACTTGGCTCTCTTCCTGATGGATAATCCCGATGAACTGCTTATCGACAAGATACGCGTGGCCATCGATCTCAAACCCCTTTCCGACAAGGGAAAGAAATACAAGGACGAGACAGATCCCGAGGACTTTATGAAGAACTATATGTTCAAGCCTACCGTCCCCGTGTTTATCGATTACTACACCCTGTACCCCGAAAGCAACGGTACTATGGTGCGATACCCCGATATCTATGGCTACGACAAGGCTCTGAAGAAAGTGCTCGACCAATTTTAGACAATACCCTCATTTGTGCTCACGATGTTCGCACGAGTGCTGATTTCGGAAGATTTTTGCACTTTGTAAACAAAATGGCGCATACGTTTTAAACCTTTTACCCAAATACGAGTCAATAGAGTATGCTTGAAGACGAATTGCAACTCATCAATGCCCTGCGCGACGAATCTACTCGCCGAGTAGCATTCGAAAAGATGGTGCGCAAATACCAAGAGCAAGTTTACCACACGGTAAGGCGAATGGTACTTGTGCACGAGGACGCAGATGACATTGTGCAGAATGTGTTCATCAAGGCATGGCAGGGTCTTGACGGGTTCCGTGCGGATTCCTCGTTGGGTACTTGGCTGTACCGAATAGCTTCTCACGAGACAATCGACTTCCTGCAAAAACAAAAGCACCAGGGCGTGAGCTTGGATGATGATGAAAAGAAGAGTGCCCAGTATGTGGCAAGCAGGCTGGAGAGCGATCCTTATTTTGATGGGGATGAAACCGAGATTCAGTTGCAGCAAGCCATAGCCAGTTTGCCCAAGAAGCAAAGACTTGTCTTTAACATGAAGTATTTCGACGAGATGAAGTACGAGGACATTTCGGCAGCGTTGGGAACAAGCGTGGGAGCACTAAAAGCCTCATATCATCTAGCCGTGCAAAAAATTTCTGCTTTTTTTGGCTTGCATGATTAAACCTTTTGCGATATACAACGTCTAAATAACTAAACGAAAGATAATATGACTGAGGAAAATCTGAAACAGTACATCAAGGGCCAGCGTGCCAATAAGAGCACGGAAGATCCCTTCAAGGTGCCCGAGGGCTACTTCGACACCTTGTGTGGCCGGATTATGGCTCAGTTGCCCGAGCAGCAGAAAAGTGTGGCTGAAACACAGGAGAAGAAGGCCGTTCGACGCACGCTCATCCCGCGTGTATGGCGTTATGCCGCTGTCGTAGCCATCGGAGCTGTTGTCTGTCTGGGCGTTCTGATTCCAAACATGTCTGGCAGTAGTGAGGCAGAACAACTTGCGGAATCCAGCGTCGTGCAAGAGATAGAGCAGGCATACTATGACGATCAGTATTTGAACGATGCATTGGAATATGCAATGGTTGACAACAACGAAATCGCACTTTATTTGACAGAATACTAAAAAAGGATAGAAAGATGAAAAGGTTTTTTACATGGATTCTTTTCGCCTTGCTGAGTGCTATGCCTTTGATGGCTCAACCGCCACAAAATTCGCAGAACCAACAGTCTTCGCATCGTCCGCAATTCAATCCGGAGGAGTTCAGGAAGGGATTGGAATCATACATTCGCCAACGTGTGGGACTCACACAGGCTGAGGCTGACAAGATTCTTCCCATCTATTTTGAGATGAAGGGCAAGCAGATGGATATCAATCAGTCGATCAGTAAACTGAAGCGTAGTGCTATGCCAGGTCCTCAAAACCAGAACAACAACACGAACTACAAGGATGTGGTTACACAGATCAATAGTTTGAATGTGGAGTTGGCAAAGGTGGAGCAAACCTATTACAACAGAATGTGTAAGGAGGTTGATGCCAAGAAGGTACTGAATCTGATGCTGGCAGAAGATGCCTTCCATCGTGATATGCTTAGAAGAGCTGCTCCTGGTGGTGGCAACAGACCTCAAGGTTTTGGCGGTGGCTTCGGTGGAGGCTTCGGAGGCTTTGGTGGAGGCCATCATAACAACAACAACTGGGGTGGCCCCAGAAATGGTCAACAACAGAACAATAAGTAAGTTAAAATATACATTGGTAACATTATCTATAATTTAGTTTGGGTATAGGTTTGCGTCGCCTTGTCTGTGAGGATAGGGCGACGCCTTTTTTTGCTGTAAAACAAAAGCCACCGCTTAACTCCCTTTGCCTCCTTTTACTTCTTTAACTCCTTTAACTTCTTTAATCCTTTGCCTTCTTTGCCTCCCTTAACTCCTTTAACTTCTTTGACTCCTTTAATCCCTTGCCCATAAAAATCCAGGAGTACAGCATCCAGGTTTGTTCATGGTGCACTTGTAGTGCACATCCAGTTTAGAATATTCTGTCAATTTCAGGGATTTCTTGTTCTTCCGACCCTTGTGGTGCATTTCCTTCGGGGTCAAAGGCATCCGATTCTGCCAGGTTTTCGATGCTGTAGTCGCGGATGATGTCCTCGTCGGCACTATTTGACTTGCGGTAGAAATGCTTGTTGCTACCTATTATGACGTTCATAGAGTCGGCCGTAAGGCGCAAGATGCGGAGGGTGTCTTCTGGCAAATTGTCGTCGATGATGCCTTCGTACGAATCGACTAAGAGCAGCTTGCCATTGTAAAGGCGCCAGCTAACATAGTGGTTGGAGCGGCTGTTGATGCTGTTGGCTGTGCCCACCTCTTCCAACTCGATGCCTTGCACCATTCCCTCATCTACAGGGTCAGGTTCCACCCATCTTCCTACCAGGTCGCTTAGGTCTATGGCATTCTTGACCAAATAGTTGCTGCCTTGCTGAAAGAGTAGTGCCAAGCGGTGGTCTGCGCCCATCGAACCTAATACCTCGGCAGAGTGGATGTTTGACCACAAGGTGTCGCCATATTCGGATAGCCATTTCAGAGAGTCGCCATCCATCCGGATGACAATGCCGTATCTCGTGCTGTCGGTCTCCGCACTTATTATTTGCATTTTCTCAGTCGAACTGCTATCTGCGTTTTTCTTACAAGCGGATAGTGAAAGAAATGCGATAGCTGCTATTGCAAGTTTCTTCATAATTCTATTTAACCTTTATGGTGACTCTATGCTTTTGTGATGATGCCTTCGTGCTTCAGCTTATGCTTTTATGCTTCAGCTTTCATATTCTTTGCGTCGCTTATTTCTCTTTTCCCTTTGCCTCGTTCCACAGCGCATCCATTTCGGCTAAGGTCATGTCCTTTATTTCCTTGCCTTGTTCCTTTGCCTTTTGCTCCACGTAGTTGAAGCGTGAGATGAATTTGCGGTTGGTACGCTCAAGTGCATTGTCGGGATTGATCTTGTAGAGACGTGCTGCATTGATGAGGCTGAACAGGAAGTCGCCAAACTCGTTGGTGCTCTTCTCCTTGTCCTCTCGTTCCAGTTCGATGCGAAGCTCTTCCATTTCCTCCTTCACCTTGTCCCACACATCTTCGCGTTTGTCCCAGTCGAAGCCCACGTTACGTGCCTTGTCCTGTATGCGATAGGCCTTGATGAGGGAGGGTAGGGCATCAGGAACGCCCGACAGTACGGTCTTATTGCCGTCCTTCTCCTTCTGCTTGATCTTTTCCCAGTTGAGCGAAACGTCGTTGGCCGTCTGCACTTGCTTCAGACCCCCATGCTCCATAGCCACTTGTTCCCCATATACGTGAGGGTGGCGGAAGATGAGCTTGTCGCATAGCTTATTGCACACGTCGGCAATGTCGAACTCATTCTTCTCGCTTCCGATTTTTGCATAGAACACCACGTGAAGAAGCACGTCGCCCAGTTCCTTGCAGATCTCCTTTTCGTCGTTCTTCATGAGCGCGTCGCAAAGTTCAAAGCACTCCTCTATGGTGTTGGGGCGCAGGCTCTCGTTGGTTTGCTTTGCATCCCACGGACACTTCTCGCGCAGCGTGTCCATTACGTCAAGCAGACGGCCAAATGCAGCCATCTTTTCTTCTTTTGTATGTTGTTTTCCCATTGTTTTTGTATTTTATCTGAGGAAGAAACTTCCCCCAATTCCTTTTTTATTTCACAAAAGTACAAATAATAGAACAAATGTGCTACTTTTCGTCCGATTTTTTGTAATTTTGCACCCAATTATGTCGGCATATTGCCTACAAATTTACTCTCGAATACAATACAATAACATACAAAGACTATGGAATTAGCAACCAAGTACGATCCCTCAGAGGTTGAGGGCAAATGGTACCAGTATTGGCTGGACAACAAACTTTTCAGCAGTAAGCCCGATGGCCGCGAGCCTTATACCGTGGTAATACCTCCCCCAAATGTGACGGGTGTGTTGCACATGGGACACATGCTGAACAATACCATTCAGGATATTCTGGTTCGTAAGGCACGTCTTGATGGCAAGAACGCTTGCTGGGTGCCTGGTACCGACCACGCGTCAATTGCAACCGAGGCCAAGGTGGTTAACCGCCTGGCAGAGCAGGGCATCAAGAAGCTTGACCTTACCCGTGAGGAGTTTCTTAAGCATGCCTGGGATTGGACTCACGAGCATGGTGGCATCATCCTGAAGCAGTTGCGTCGCCTCGGTGCAAGCTGCGACTGGGATCGCACCGCCTTCACTATGGACGATACCCGTAGCGAGAGCGTGCTGCGCGTGTTTTGTGACCTCTATGACAAGGGACTCATCTACCGTGGCCTTCGTATGGTGAACTGGGATCCCAAGGCACAGACAGCCCTTTCCAACATCGAGGTTATCTATCGCGAGGAACAGAGCCATCTGTACAACCTGAAGTACTACGTGGCCGATGCCGACGTAAATCCCGTTGTGCCCACCGGTGAGGAAGGTGAGGTGTTGCACCAGGACGAGAAGGGCTACTATGCTGTGGTGGCTACCACACGTCCTGAAACTATCATGGGCGATACCGCTATGTGTATCAACCCCAAGGACCCCAAGAACCAGTGGCTCAAGGGCCACAAGGTGATTGTTCCTTTGGTGGGTCGTGTCATTCCCGTTATCGAGGACCGCTATGTGGAGATTGAGTTCGGTACCGGTTGCTTGAAGGTGACACCCGCACACGATGTAAACGACTACAACCTGGGCAAGACACACAACCTGGAGACCATTGACATCTTCAATCCCGATGGCACCATCTCTGAGGCTGCCGGCATGTACGTGGGTATGGACCGCATGGATGTGCGTAAGCAGATCAGCAAGGACCTTCAGGAAGCTGGCCTCATGGAGAAGATAGAGGATTATGTCAACAAGGTTGGCTATAGCGAGCGTAACCCTGATACAGCCGTAGAGCCTCGTCTTTGCAAGCAGTGGTATCTTTCTATGCAGCACTTTGCAGACATAGCTCTGCCTCCCGTGCTCGAGGGT
>JAZLKL010000080.1:0-41157 GCA_045597585.1 Bacteroidaceae bacterium
CTTCTCATGGAACAGTCAGATGCTGAAGGACTACACACAGGCCTATCTCGACATCATGGACGACGATCCTAATACGAGAAGTTATGAGAAGATGCTTCCTTTCCGTTATGACATCAGCGGACAAGAGGAACGCTTCAAGAAGATTTTCAAGAACCGAAAAGACTACTTCCGGAAGTATCGTGATATGAGCATCTTCGCCTTTGCCGGTGTCTATCTTCTCTCCATCATCGATGCTTATGTAGATGCTGAGTTGAGCAGTTTTGACATCAGTCGCGACTTAAGTCTGCATTGGCAACCCGCCGTGCTTAGCAATGACAATAAGTTGCAACGCAGATACGGACAGCATGCCATTGGCTTCCAATGCAGTCTTACGTTTTAGGTTTTTTCTGAATAAAACTATTTGATTATGAAATATACATTTAAGATATTATTACTGATTTTAGCGACAATGACTTGGACCCTCAATGCGAAGGCCCAGATAGTGGTTAACGACAACGACACCGAAGTCTATGACGAGGATGAGGACGAAGACGAGGACGATGAAGACGAGGATGACGAAGAGGAGATAAATGTCATTGTGAGCGACAACCTGCCCGAGAATGACTTGCCCGAGGGTATGACCGACCGTGAAATCGACTCCTTGCTTAACGAATGGTCCGTGAAGACCTACCTCAACACGGACGAGGCCTGCGACCCTTCGAGCGTGAACCCTGAGTTTGACAAGGAGATTTATATTGACCGCCTTTCGCGTCTGCCGGTAGTGGTGGAGATGCCCTACAACGATATCGTACGCAGTTTCATCGACCGCTATGCAGCACGTCTGCGTCGTTCTGTGTCTGTCATGCTGGGAGCATCCAACTTCTACAATCCTATCTTCGAGGAGGCGTTGGAGAGCTATCAGGTTCCTCTCGAACTGAAATACCTGCCTGTCATTGAGAGTGCCTTGAACCCTGGTGCCACCTCGCGTGTGGGAGCTGCCGGACTGTGGCAGTTCATGATAGGCACCGCCAAGCATTACAACCTGGAGGTGACCAGTTTGATTGACGAGCGTCGCGACCCTGTCAAGGCAAGCTATGCTGCGGCACATTTCCTCAAGGATCTGTATCGTATCTTTGGCGACTGGACCTTGTGTATTGCTGCCTACAACTGTGGCCCCGGTAATGTGAACAAGGCCATCAAGCGTGCAGGTGGTGTGAAGGACTATTGGGCCATCTACCCCTATCTGCCCCATGAGACCCGTGGCTATGTGCCTGCCTTCATTGCGGCTACCTACATCATGAACTATTACTGCGACCACAACATCTGTCCTGTGGATACCCGTTTGCCTTTGGCTTCCGACACTATCATCGTGAAGCGCGATCTTCACTTCAATCAGATTGTGCAGGCAACAGGCATGGATATTGAGGAGCTCAAGGCGCTGAATCCTCAGTACCGCACCTCAATCATTCCTGGCCATTCACACGACTGCATCCTTCGTTTGCCATCAACGGCAGTCAATGCTTTCCTTGAGGCGGGCGATTCCATCTATACCTATAAGGCCAACGAACTCTTCACCAACCGTCGTGAGGTGACGATTGGCGACGACCAGTACGAGGTGCGCTCAAGCAGTAAGAGTTCAAGAAGTAGTTCGAAGAGCTCAAAGAGTTCGAAGAATAGCAAGAAGAATAAGAAGAACAGTAAGAGTAGCGGAAGCAGTAGTGGCGGAAAGAGTGTGACCGTGAAGAAGGGCGACACCTTGAGTGGCATTGCTGCACGCAACCATACCACCGTGGCCAAGCTTAAAAAAGCCAATGGCATGAAGAGCGACAAACTGATGCCCGGACAGAAGATTAAGATTAAGTAATGCTTTTCTTAATGAAGTGGTGTTTCTCTTAATGAAGTGTTTTTCTTATATGGACAACCAACTTGTATGATTCATGGAAGTTATCAGGAGTTGATCGTTGACTCCCTGAGCATTGGCGACAGCTCCTGGTAACTTTAATTAGCCTCTCTGAAATTACTAGAACTATTAGAATCTCTATAATTAAGAGTAAAGGCTAAAAGGATGAAGCATCTTCTATATAACAATACTCTTATTCCCCCTTGGGGGGGTAGGGGGCTACCTTTTAAAAAACTCTGACCCTAGTTCTCTGAAATAAACAGGAAGACACATGATCGAAAACCATGAAATAGACGAAGAGAGAATGGTGGAAGAGGCGTATCAGCACCTCATCGACACTTATCTCCAATCCCGTCATCGCAAGCATACCGAGATTATCAACAAGGCATTCAATTTTGCCCGTCAGGCTCACCGTGGCGTGAAGCGCTTGTCGGGTGAACCTTACATTATGCACCCCATAGCGGTGGCGCAGATTGCGTGTGAGGAGATAGGATTGGGCAGTACCAGTATCTGTTGTGCCTTGCTCCACGATGTGGTGGAGGATACGGATTATACGGTAGAGGATATCCGCAATATTTTTGGTGAAAGGATTGCTCAGATTGTGAGCGGTCTGACGAAGATATCGGGAGGTATTTTTGGTGACCAGGCTTCTGCGCAGGCCGAATCGTTCAAGAAACTCCTGCTCACCATGAGTGAGGACATACGAGTCATCCTCATCAAGATAAGTGACCGCTTGCACAATATGCGTACTTTGGGCAGTCAGTTGCCCAACAAGCAATATAAGATTGCCGGCGAGACGCTTTACATCTATGCTCCTTTGGCCAATCGTCTGGGATTGAACCGCGTGAAGGAAGAGCTTGAAGACCTCAGCTTCCGCTACGAACATCCCGAAGAGTATAGTCAGATCAAGAAGCGACTGGCCTCAATGGAGGCTCACCTGCATGAGATATTCGAGGAGTTTATCTCTCCCATCCGTGAGAAACTTGATGCCGCAGGCATTAAGTACCACGTCAAGGAACGCATCAAGTCGCCTTACAGCATCTGGAACAAGATGCAGAAGAAGCACGTCACCTTTGAGGAGGTGTATGATATCTTGGCTGTTCGTGTGATCTTTACGCCCGAAGAGGGTGCTACCAATGAGCAGGAGATAGCCGAGTGCTTCCAGATATACGCACTGGCCAGCAGCATATACAAACCACATCCCGAACGTCTGCGCGACTGGCTCTCGCATCCCAAGGCCAACGGATATCAGGCTCTGCAGAGTACCCTGATGGGTAAGCATGGCCGATGGATTGAGGTGCAGATACGCTCGCAACGTATGGACGATATGGCCGAACAGGGTTTTGCTGCCCATTGGAAGTACAAGGAGGGTGGCAGAACGGCTGAGGATAGTGAGAACGAACTCGACAAGTGGTTGGGCACCATCAAGGAGATTCTTGATGATCCGCAGCCAAGTGCCATCGACTTCCTCGATGCCATCAAGCTCAATCTTTATGCTTCCGAGATATTTGTGGTTACACCCAAGGGCGACTTCCGTACCATGCCCATGGGCTGCACGGCACTCGACTTTGCTTTCTCGGTACATACCTTCGTGGGTACCCATTGCATGGGCGTGAAGGTTAACCACAAACTGGTTCCCTTGAGCTACGAACTTGCCAGTGGCGATCAGGTAGAAGTGCTTACCTCGCGCGACCTCAAGGTGCAGCCAGAATGGCTTTCGTTTGTTACCACGGGTAAGGCACGCACCAAGATACTGTCTATCCTGCGCAAGCACGACCGCGAATTGCAGAAGCGTGGTGAAGAATTGCTCAGCACCTTCTTCCAGAAGAACGAAATGGAATTCAACAGCATCAACGTGGATAAGTTGTGCATATTGCACAACATCAAGACACGTGAGATGTTCTATATTGCTGTAGGCAAGGACGAAGTAGTGCTGGGCTCGCAGGATGTTGACGTGCTGAAGGAAACATCGCAGGGCAAGCGTCGTTGGGGGCGCTATCTCAAGTTCTTCACGCGTAAGCAGAAGGAGTCGTTGCCCGACAAGAAGTCCAAGAATGACACAACCGCCCCCAAGGCTGATGGAACAAAGGCAGAGATGCCTGTGGAGAAGGCTCCCAAGCAGAAGGTCAAGAAGACACCGCTTTTGCTGAACGAGGAAACCATCGGACGTTATGCCATGTGTCCTGTTTGCCATCCCATTCCCGGTGATGACGTGCTCGGCTACCAAGAGAGTGACGGACGTATTGTCATCCACAAGCGAAGCTGCGAGGTTGCCAACAAACTCAAGGCAAGCTTTGGCAATCAGATTTGGGCCATCAAGTGGGATACACACAAGAAACTGTTCTTCCAGGCAACAATCCAGATTGACGGTATCGACCGAATTGGCGTGTTGCATGAGATTACGGGAGTATTGTCTGAACAGCTGAATGTGAATCTTCCTCGCTTGCTTATAGAAACCCGTGATGGTATCTTCCGTGGTGAGATACAACTGGAGGTGCATGATGCAGAAGACTTACAGTCAATTTGCAAGAAGCTGAAAAAGATAGACGGAATTGATGCTGTGGTAAGAATAAGTTAGCCAACATTATACTAACAACAGGCATACATGGTTCTAAGCATACATATTTCTAAGCACATATAATTCTAAGCATACATGGTGACTGTTATCCATTCAGGTTAAGAGAACTATAGATAAACTAAAAAAGATGAAGAGCATGCCCTTCATCTTTTTACCTTATATTATATATAATAGGTACTTACAATTATGTGTAATTCGCGCCATGAAATGGTTCTAATGCAAAAACCTCTGCTCGTAGGCAAGATGGTTGTGACATCGACACAAGAGCGCATTATACCTCTTCCAGTTCCTTCTTGATGGTCATCAGTTCTGCCCTAATCTCCAGTAGCTTCTGCATCACTTGTGAGACGCCCTCCACACCCTCACGGTTTTTCCTGATGGTTTCACGAGCTGTAGAGAGTTTCATACCCCTCACCTTCACCAAGTTGTACACCAGACGGATTTCTTCAATGTCTTCCTTGGTGTATTGACGAATGTTGCGTCCACTCTTCTTGGGTTTAATGGTTGGGAATTCCTTTTCCCAATAGCGTAAAAGGGTTTCAGTTACACCAATTATCTCTGCCACTTCGTGGATGGCAAAGTATTTTTTTGTATCTTTATTTGGAGTGTACGCCATGTGGCTTTTGCTTTTTGTTATGAACCTTTTTGGATTAGGTAAACTTATATTTCTGCAAAAGTAAAAAAAAATATAATACAAAGCACACTAAACCAAGTTTTTTTTGTAATTTTGCGCAAAATTTTATGAATCATAATATGTTAACAGCAAAAGAAATCCGTGACTCGTTCAAGAAATTCTTTGAGACGAAAGATCACCTCATCGTTCCTTCTGCCCCAATGGTCATCAAGGACGACCCTACACTTATGTTTACACACGCTGGTATGAACCAGTGGAAAGATATTATTCTGGGTAGCCGTGACCCAGAGCCTCGTCGTCGTGCCGACACACAGAAGTGCTTGCGTGTAAGTGGTAAGCACAACGATCTTGAGGAGGTTGGTCATGACACCTATCACCACACTATGTTCGAGATGCTCGGCAACTGGTCGTTTGGCGACTACTTCAAGGAAGGTGCCATCGACATGGCTTGGGAGTATTTGGTTGATGTGCTGAAGCTCGACCCCAAGGATCTCTATGTAACCGTCTTTGAGGGTAATGCTGAGGAGAACCTCGTTCGCGACGACGAAGCTGCAGGCTATTGGCTTAAGCATGTTCCTGCCGACCACATCATCAATGGTAACAAGCACGACAATTTCTGGGAGATGGGCGATACAGGTCCCTGTGGTCCTTGCTCGGAGATTCATCTCGACAGCCGTACCCCTGAGGAGAAGGCTAAGGTGCCTGGACGTGAGCTGGTCAACAAGGATGATCCACAGGTTATTGAGATTTGGAACATCGTGTTCATGCAGTACGAGCGTAAGGCTGATGGTCACCTCGAACCCCTTGGTATGAATGTTATCGATACCGGTATGGGTTTCGAGCGTCTTGTTCGTGCCATCCAGGGTAAGCATTCAAACTACGATACCGACGTGTTCCAGCCCCTTATCAAGGCTATGGGCGATATGGCTGGCGTGAAGTATGGTGACGATGAGAAGAAGGATATTGCCCTTCGTGTTATCGTTGACCACCTTCGTGCTATTGCCTTCAGCATTGCCGATGGTCAGTTGCCCAGCAACGCAAAGGCTGGTTACGTAATCCGTCGCATCTTGCGTCGTGCAGTTCGCTATGGCTATACATTCCTTGGCCAGAAACAGGCATTCATGTATGCACTTGTTCCCACCCTCATTCAGGAGATGGGCGATGCCTTCCCTGAGTTGCCCGCACAGAAGGAACTCATCATGAAGGTGATGAAGGAGGAGGAGGATTCATTCCTTCGTACCCTTGAGAATGGTATCCGTCTTCTGAATGGCGTTATCGAGGAGACTAAGGCCGCAGGCAAGACTGAGATAGCTGGCGACAAGGCATTTACCTTGTTTGATACCTACGGTTTCCCCCTCGACCTTACCGAGCTCATCTGTCGTGAGAATGGCATGACTGTGGATGAGGCTGGTTTTGATGTCGAGATGCAGAAGCAGAAGGCTCGTGCCCGCAATGCAGCAGCTGTGGAGAATGGCGACTGGGTGGATGTTGCCGAGGGTAGTGAGTCGGAGTTTGTAGGTTGGGACTTCACTGAGTACTCTTGTCGCATCCTCCGTTACCGTCAGGTAACTCAGAAGAAGCAGACTTTCTATCAGCTGGTGCTCGACAAGACTCCTTTCTATGCAGAAAAGGGTGGTCAGGTAGGCGATTGCGGTGTGTTGGTCAATAGCGACGAAACCATCGAGATTATTGATACTAAGAACGAGAATAATTTGGCTGTACACATTACCAAGACTCTTCCCAAGAATCCTATGGCAGAGTTTATGGCTTGCGTAGATGTGGATAAGCGTCATGCCAGCGAGGCAAACCACACTTGTACCCACTTGCTTGACCAGGCTTTGCGTCAGGTTTTGGGCGAGCATGTCGAGCAGAAGGGTTCATTGGTGACTCCCGAGGCACTTCGTTTTGACTTCTCTCACTTCCAGAAAGTCACAGAAGAGCAGATTCGTGAGGTAGAGCGCCTTGTCAACGATAAGATTCGTCAGGACATACCTCTTCAGGATCATCGCGATGTGCCCATTGAGGAGGCAAAGAAACTTGGTGCCATTGCCCTTTTCGGCGAGAAGTACGGCGATCGTGTGCGCGTAGTACAGTTTGGTGACAGCGTAGAGTTCTGTGGTGGTTGCCATGCTAAGTCAACCGGTCGTATCGGTATGGTGAAGATAATGAGCGAGAGTAGCGTGGCTGCCGGCGTACGCCGTATCGAGGCTGTCACGGGTTCCAAGGTCGAGGAGATGCTTTACAGTCTTATTGACAATGCAAACGAGATTCGTGGCATTCTCAACAACGCGCCTGATGCTAAGGTTGCCATCCAGAAGATGCAGAGCGAATATAATGCCCTGAAGGCTCAGATGGATACTCTCATGCGCGAAAAGGCTGCTGAGGCTAAGAAGCAGATCATTGCCAGTGCACAGGATATTAAGGGCTTCAAGGTGATGAAGGCTGTTCTTCCTATGCCCGCGGATGTGGTTAAAGACCTCGTATTCCAGATTAAGGGTGAGGTGGCCGATGCACTTGTGGTTATCGGTAGTGTAGCCGATGGTAAGCCCCTCCTTACTGCTATCGCAGCAGACAGCGTTGTAGCTGCAGGTGTTAACATTGGTAAGAACATCCGCGAGGCTGCTAAGCTCATTCAGGGTGGTGGTGGCGGTCAGCCTCACTTCGCTACTGCTGGTGGTAAGAACCCCGACGGCATTGCAGCCGCAGTTGACAAGCTCATCGAAATCCTGACTGCATAAGAAAAAAGGAATCATAAAATATAAAGAGTAGTAAAAGAGACGGAATAATCGTGAATTGCGCAAGTCACGATTATTCCGTTTCTTTTACGTTACCAATAACAGAAGAATCAACAAAAGCTCCCAAATACTCCATTTTCTTGGGAAAGTTTTTGCTGCTATGCTTTTTTTTTGTACTTTTGCGAAAGAACATTAATGTTGATTTGCTATGGGAACTCTCGGACTGCAGGAAAGATACGTAAATTTCTATACTGATTTTGCTTTCAAGAAATTGTTCGGAACGGAGATAAACAAGGAGTTGCTTATCAGTTTCCTTAACTCTCTCTTTGATGGCCAGGAGGTCATCAAGGATCTTACTTATCTTAATCCGGAACAGCTTGGAGAGGCGTATACCGAGCGTAAGGCTGTCTTTGACGTGTATTGCGAGAACGAGAATGGCGAGAAGTTCATCGTCGAGATGCAGAATGCCCGTCAGGACTTCTTCAAGGACAGAAGTGTCTACTACTCCACTTTCCCCATCCGGGAGTATGCGGAGAAGGGCAACTGGAACTTCAAGCTTGGGCGTATCTATTGCGTGGGCATCCTCAATTTCAGTTTCGACGAGGACAAGGCCTCACCCAGCTATCGCCATACGGTGAAACTGGCAGAGATTGAGACCGGAAAGGTGTTCTATGACAAGCTGACCTTTGTGTACCTCGAAATGCCAAAGTTCATTAAGGAAGAGGGCGAACTCACCTCCCTTAACGACCGATGGCTCTATGCCATAAAGCACCTATCCAGACTCTTCGAGCGTCCCAGGGCTCTTCAGGAGAAAGTCTTTGAGCGTCTTTTCGAGCAGGCAGAGATTGCCAAGTTCACCCCTGTTGAACGCCAGAGTTACGAGGAGAGCCTCAAGAATCTTCGTGACTGGTTCAGTGTGATGGAGACGGCCAAAAAGCAAGGCTTTGAAAACGGCCTCGTAGAAGGCCTCATAAAAGGACACGAGGAAGGACTCGTAAAAGGACGTGCAGAAGGACGTGCAGAAGGACGTAGTGAAGGTGTTTCATCTGTTGCCCTTAATCTTAAGGCTATGGGACTGTCAACAGAACAGATAATTAAAGCCACAGGCCTTACGGCTGATGAAATAGAGAACCTATAGTAGATACTTAGCTAATAATTCAAACATCCCTCAAATATTTCATTGCCTATGACATAACCCGATTCCGAAATCCCCAGGCCACAACTGCCAACAGAGCTGTGCAGTAGGTCAAGACATAATATAACTTGGACTTAGATCCTTGTTCTCGCTATACGAAACCGCCAATTTCAAAATGAGAAGAGAACAAGCGACGAAGGTTCACGTCCTATGGGCGTGAACTGTTCGTGCTTTTCATTCTCAGTGGTGCTTGGCGGTACCAGTATAGCGGAAAAGCAATCGAGCAGTTCCGCCTTTTTTTGTTGGCAAAGCAAAAGCCGCATATTTTGTGCGAATCTGTGAGATTGAATGACGAAACAAAAGTACTAATCAATAAATCAAACAGATTATGAAAGCAATCAAGTTTCTCCTTGTATCACTGATGGTGATGCTCGGAACCGCTGCCTTTGCGCAGGACGTGGTGATTCACAAAACAGATGGAACCGTCGACGTGTTCAAACCTAACGAAGTGGATAGTGTGGTGTATGAACCGATTACTGACTATGGATACTACAGAGAGGATGATTCTTATAAATCTCAAGATACAACTACCGGTTGGATCAACTTAGATAGCTCATCAAAGATAATACCATGGTCAAAAGTTAAAAATATAGCAATATCTACTACTACAAATGTAGCTCCTACGTTAGAAGTACATAGTAAACTGTCAGGAAATTGGGTAAATTGGCGGATGGAATCAGCTTCGCTTGCAGGCAAATCTCCAACAATCAAAATAAAGGATAAAATCTATTATTTATGGCTTAATCCTGATATAACAGCAGAAGGAGACGATGATTATATACGAATAACAATTAACAAATAGTTTGTAGAAGTGATACAACTAAAATATAGCAAATGAAAACGACAAAGATAATTCTCTCTGCCATCCTCATGATGATGGCATTGTGCATTCAGGCACAGACAATACAGGTAATGAAAGACGGCAAGGTCGTCAAGGAATATGCTGCGAGCGAAGTAAAGAGCGTGGAATATGTTGTTGTACCTGTTTTTAGAAATGCAGAAACTGGTGAAATCTTAAACCTGAAGACTACAACCATTAGTCCGATAAAAGGGAGACCAGCAAGTGATTATTTGGCTCTCATGAATAAAAATGAAAGTGATAAGAAATTAAGAATCACTTCGAATGTACCTTATGAACAATGGATAGAAGGGCTTTCTGGCATGGAGTTGTTCCTCACATCTTATAATCATGATACCTATGGTGAAAACTACACATACATAATAGGAGAAGGAAGTTCTGTGATATACATCCCAAGCGAAATATATAAAGTTGTGGATGAAACAGGAAAACAGGTTGTGGGCTCTACATATATCAACTCAGGAGAATTAAATGGTGAGATATGGGAGAACTACGAATCATACTCATTTATAGTCCCCTCATCAATTTGCAAGTTAGGTCTGACAGTACCATTTTACGCATATACACCTATAGAGAAAAAATCGTATCATTTATGTGATAAAATTGGTGAAGGCACATTGCAACAAGGCATATATTGGATTGATGTCACACCCGGAATGTCAATTCTCTTATCTTTGAAACAAGACAACAAATAAGACATAAACAACAAATAGTAGATACAATGAAGACAATGATATTTATTGCAGCCACCCTGCTAATGGCAAGTGTGGCGGCTCAGGCACAGAGTGAGGATAAGGTGGAGGCAAGCAACGCCTCAACGAGTGTAGGGTTCTGCATCAGTTCATCGCCTAAGTTAGAGATAGGTGCGGACAAACTTACCTTCAGTAATGATGCAAACAGTGTAAGCTTCTCTGCTAACGAACGTCTCGTAATCCGCTTGAAACCTGCAAAGCAAGATGACGCCAGTAGCACAAAGAAGGGTGATGTGAATGGCGACGGGAAGGTGAACATCACCGACGTGACGACCCTCGTGAACATTGTCCTAAGTCAGCCAGCAGAGGCTGCGGCCAAAGCAAAGCGTACGGTGGAAGAGTAGTAGTGTCCTTGAGCTTGGCGCTACTGCACAAGCATGCAAAGACAGAGAATAACAGCAGCTATCGCTTCGCATTGAAGCAAGATAGCTGCTGTTACTATAATAAATAAGGAGAGTAGCTGCGGTCTGCCGAATACTTACGTGCCAACAGCCCAACAGAGCTGCATGCTACAATTATTCCACCTGTTCCTTCGGCCAGTTGATGAGGAATACCTTCTCGGTGGCACGGGTGAGGGCAGTATAGAGCCATCGGAAATAGTCGGGAGTGAGCATGTCCTCCGTGATGTAGCCCTGGTCGATGTAAACATGAGCCCATTGTCCACCCTGCGCCTTGTGACAAGTCACAGCATAAGCGTATTTCACCTGTAAGGCATTATAATGTACGTCATTGCGGAGGGCTTGCATGTGAACCTTTCTGTTTGTGATGTCAGGATAGTCCTCCCATACAGCATTAAATAGGTGATCTTGTTGCTCACGTGTAAGGGCTGGGGCCTCGGACTGCAGTACATCCAGCAGTACGGTGCAGTCCACCTCAATGTCATCGTAGTCGGGAAAGCGCAACGTGGCATCGGCAAAACGGAAACCATAAAGTGACCTCTCGTTGCGGAATCGGCGCACGATGGCCATGTCGCCATTGGCTATGAAAGTGCCAGAGTCGGACGACGTTGGCTTTCCCTCTTGGGGGGTGGAACCGCCGGTATGTGGATTGGCAGTTGCTGGTTGTGGCATGTTATCCTTCATCCAATAATAGTTGTTCTTTACTACAATCAGTTGGTCACCGCTACTCAGTTCCTCTTCGTACCCTAAAATGCGACCACGTATTCCCAGGTTGAAGATGTTGGCACGCTTGTTGCTTCGGGTGATTACTATAGTCTCATCTTGCCCTGCATGATAGTAGCTCTCTTCCAAACGTTCTATGAGATCGTTGCCCATTACCACTTCAATGTCGGCAAACGGAGCTACATTCAGTTGGGGAAACTGAAACATGTCATCTGTTTGGATGAGGTTGCGCAGCATTGTGGCATTCCATAGTATGCCCGATTCGCTGAGCTGTCGCACCACCTGTGTCAGATGGCAATGAGTAACTTTCAGTCCATAGCCCGACAGGGCTCTCTCGTCAAGAGCCGGACTCAGTTCCTCGCCTACGGGAGGCAGCTGTGCAGAGTCGCCCACCAATATCAACCTGCAATTCTCCCCTCCATATACATATTGTATAAGATCGTCGAGCAGACGCCCCGTACCAAACATTCCACCTGACAGACCCTCGTTGGCTATCATCGAAGCCTCGTCCACTATGAAGATGGTTTGCCGTATCAGTTGTGAAGGGTTGAGCGAGAAGGTGGAGTTGTTGCGTGCAAACGTCATCTCTTTTTCTACGTCTCCCACCTCGACGGTGGTCTGTGTGAATTCCACTCCTGTTGTCTCACGATAGATGCGACGATGGATAGTGAAGGCCGGTTCATCGGCATGAAGCGAGAATACTTTTGCAGCTCTTCCCGTGGGAGCCATCAGTACCACACGCTGTTTTAGCTCAAGTAGCGACTTCACAATAGCACCTACTAAAGTGGTTTTACCCGTGCCTGCATAGCCGGTTAGCAGAAACAACGATTCCGTCTGTCGCGAGAGTAGGAAATCGACAAACTCGGACACCGTATTTCTTTGCTCTTTTGTAGGTTTCAGTGCAAATTTTTGCTCTATAAGGCTCTCTAATTGCGTATTTGCCATCTTTTTTATAAAAAAAATGCTTTTAAAGTCGGTTATTCAAATAATTTGTCTTATTTTTGCGATGCGAATATAAATAAAAAAAATAAAATAGCATCATGAAAACAGTAATTAATGTGATTTTGTGTGCCTGCGCAGCTGCTTTGTTGTGGATCTGCGTCAGAAGTATTACTGATGACCAAGCGATAGATGAGAAGATCGCAGGTCGTAAGAAGGTAGTGATTGCACGCTTGCTTGACATCAAGGCAGCTGAGGAAGCTTACAAGGAGCAGCACGACACAACCCTGTACTACACCGATGAGGAGAGTCAGGAGACCCGTCAGGCTACCATGGGTGCTTATGCTGAAAACTTTGATGAACTGATTGCTTTCTTGAAGACTGCTCGTTTCCCCGAGAAGATCTCTAAGGAGGGTCAGATTCAGGAGGCTGCTCAGCGTAAGGGCTGGACCGACAAGAAAGTGGCAAACCACATCTATCAGCTCCGCAAGTCGGGTATGAGCGATGACGCTATCCGCGAGCGTCTTATCGCTGATGAGCTTCCCGGTGTTTGGATGGATACCGTATGGGCTGAGAATCCCATCAAGTTCCTCTTCGGCCGCGAGGATTATCCCGTTGACTCATTGCGCTACATCCCCTTCTCAAACGAGTTGGGTGGCGATTTCCTGGAGTTTGAGCTCACTGGTCAGGTTCACTACAAGATGGGTATTCCTATGAACTATGTAATGGAGTGTAAGGCTCCCTTCGAGACCTTCCTTACCAAGGCTGGTCTGGGTCCCATCGGTGACAACAAGCGTAAGAACATGTCTGTCTATGAGGAAGAGCGTGGTGCTTACCCTGGTCTGAAGATTGGTGATATCCTTAACTGGAATAATAATGCCGGTAACTGGGAGTAATTTATCTAAATATAGTTTGTCCATCCGCATTTCTGCGGATGGATTTTCTTTTTTTGTCAATGCCCCTCTTAATGGTGAGTTGATACATCGTGAGGATTATACCCTTCACGAAGGTGAATCGATGAGTCATAAGTTGGGCAATATGCTTGTTCAGCCCACCATGCAAGACCTCACCTACGACAAGGTGCAGGTCATTGTTGATAGCCCCTCCACTCTTATCCCTGAGGAGGAGTTTAATGCCAACGAGGTTGAAAACTGTTATGGCTGTGTGTTCTGCGACGTTGACATTCACACTCATCGTGTTTGCAGCACCCCCCTGCCTTCTTTGTTTGTGGTGGTACTCTTTTCGCTCCCACACGAAGTTTATGACACCATAACCAGCCTCATGCCTCAAGCCACCTTCACCAGTGTGTTTGCCACTACGCTCAGCAGCTTTGCAGACTATTCCACCAAGCATGATTTTGCAGAGCCTCCTCTGTTTGTCTATTTGCAGCCCAATCAAATGCTGTTGTATTCCGTTTACCGTGGAAAGTTGCTTTTTGCCAATTCATTCAGTACGGATAATATTCAGAATACGCTTTACTTCTTGCTTTCGGTTTGGAAAATCCTGAAATTGGACGCACGTGTCAATCATTGCATCATATCGGGTGATGATAGCACGCAGACCACTTCGCTGGCTGACGAGTTAGGCGAATTCTTGCAGTATGTAGAGCTCGTATAGAGTTGTTTCGTAGTGCTCAAATTATACATTACTTAATACATTATTCCAATTGCGCGTCATTACAGGTAAATACAAAGGTCGTCATTTTGATGTGCCCCGTTCTTTTAAGGCCCGTCCAACGACCGATTTCGCCAAGGAGAACGTATTTAACGTTCTTAATGGATATATTGACTGGGACGAAGAGCCCGTGGCTCTCGATCTCTTTTCGGGTACAGGTAGTATTACGCTTGAGTTTCTCTCTCGTGGTTGTGGCAAGGTGGTCAGCATTGAGAAGGATCGCCTCCATCATAGCTTCATAAAGGGCTTTCTGGAGAAGCTGGGCGATGAAAATGGCATTGCCATTTGCGGTGATGTGTTCAAGTACCTTTCTCGCTGTAACGAGAAGTTCGATATCGTCTTTGCAGATCCTCCTTATCAGTTGGAAAACATTGCCGATATCCCCGACATTGTCATGGATCGTGCGATACTCAAGGAGGGTGGCATCTTCATCCTTGAACATGGCAAGACTAATGATTTTTCCTCACATCCTCGCTTCCTTGAACACCGCTCATGGGGGAGTGTCAATTTCTCTTTCTTCAGATAAATTAGGGGATAAGTGTGCCAAGTTTATAATTTCACCCTTACTAAGGGTTATTTGATGGCTCTATATTCCGTCTATAAACCGTCTATATCGAGTGTGGGAGGATTTGGCGTGTCAGGGCATTTTGTTTTTAGTAGCGCTCTCGTATTACTTATACCGTCGGAAAAATGTGCTGTCCCTTTATGGCTCACCTATATGTAGCTCAAAATGATTGCATGTATCACCGTCAAATCCCCACAGTGAAAGTGAACACACACACCTATATGCGTATTCTACTCTCGCCCATCTCGCCCATCTTGCCCATCTTGCCCATCTTGCCCATCTCGCCCATCTCACCCATTTCACCTATCACCTATCTCACCCATTTCACTAATTTCAATTATTTCAGTGAAATTTGGACACGCATAGTGGTGCGAATTGAGGTCTAATATTATATATAAATATATTTATATATATATTAGAATTTCATTCTCACTTTCTCATCATCCCCCAATGTGCGTGCATCTTTTTGCGTGAAATTATTGAAATTGTTGAAATGAGTGAGAGTAGAATAAATCTTGCTTTGATTCTACCGAGCGAATGAATAAATTCGCCGTAGTCAATTTGTTGAAAGCATTACTCACTACCCAATTACTCACTTCTGGTGGTATATGCTTTTTGAAAAACACGGGTAAAAGTAAAGTGAGAACACTTCGTTCGTCATTTCATAAATTTCAATTATTTCAACCAAATATGAACACACCTATCTACTTGCCAAAACCAATTTATTTTTTCAGAAACTAAACCAGAAGTAGATACCAGTGTGGATGTGGATTTGTGTGAAAAGTAAAAGGTCTGTCCCCTTGTGAAGAACAGACCTTTTTGGAATATTATTATTTGATGTTTCGATTTAGAATCGACCGCCGCCGAAACCGCCTCCGCCGAAGCCACCGCCACCGCCGAAGCCGCCGCCTCCACCGAAGCCACCGCGACCTCCACCGAAGCCGTCTCCGAAACCGCCCATGCCACGGCGAGCATCACGACTGCCCATGAGGTTAAGGCGATAGATGAAGTGTACCATGAAGTAGCTGTTGATGTTGTTGGTGTAGGTATCGCTGCGTGAGAACTCACTAATCTGACGGCTTACGTTGCTGCGCTGGTGCAGAATATCGTTCCACTCAACCTGGATGGTTGCTGCATTGCCTGCGAGGAAGCTCTTCTGCAAGGTTGCATTCCAGATGAGCTCGTTGGTATTCATGTTTGAATCCTGATAACCGCGACGGCTCTGCTCTGTGATGTTGGTGGTGAAGGTTATGCTCCAGGGGAACATCAAGGTAGCGCTACCACCGTAGTTGATCATCCAAGAGTTGATGTTGTTGCCATTTTGTGAAGTACTGCGAGTGCTGTTGTAGTTCACACCACCATTAGCAGTAATATCCAATGAGTAACGATCGTCGTAGAAAGTGTAGCGATAGTTAAGACGAAGGTTGTCGCCGATGGTTGTGGTCTTTGTAGCTGCCTCGTTGAGAGGAGTTGCAGCAAAGAGCTTGTCCATGTTTACGCGGTTGGTGATGGGGTCAATAAACTGTGCCATGTCAGCATTGGTGTTGGTGCTGAGGTAACCCAAACGGTAGTTGTAACTTGCGTTGATGTTGTTTGACAAGTTCCAGTACTTGTTAGCACCCATAGCGGTATTGAAATAGATGCTACCATTGGTGCTCCAGTTACCGTCGATGTTCATGGGGCGAGTGTAGTTAGCACCCAATGTCTGGTCGTAGATAGTGGCCGAGCTGATGCTGTTCTTTGTGTTATTGAAACCTGCGCGAACATTCCAACTGGTCTGAGTCTCCATCAGGTAACCGTTGTAGTCGATAGATACGCTGTTGTTCCAGCTGCTACGCAAACCTGCGTTACCAGTGTTTACACGAAGAGGATTGCTATCATCGGTAACCTCCATCAACTGTGTCATGCTGGGCTGGCTCATACGAGCGTTGTAGTTAACGCGGACCTGGCTGACGTTGCTGATCTTCCAGCGCAAGTTGATACGGGGAGCCCAGTTGAAAGTAGTACGGGTTACTGTGGTGTCGAGGTCGCCCTTGGTGTAGTTCATCAAGGTGTGCTGAGGTTGAGCACTGATACCACCGTCAAAACGAATCTCCTGGCCATTCTCAAACTTGTTCATGTAGCGGAGCATGATGTTTGCGTTGTGGTTGTTCTCGTTGTAGGTAGCATACTGGCTGTTCATAGCATCGATGGTGAGCAACTGCCAGTCAAGACCACCTGCAAAGGCATTGTTGAGGCTGACACCGTTGGTGAAGATGTCGTAGAGCATTACCTCGTCGATGGGGGTACCACCATTGTTCTCGCTAATCAGCTTCTCAAGGTTGTACATTGAGCGGTCGTTGTCGTTGAAACGGCGCTGGTACTGATAGCTGAGCTGCAAGTTGAGGTTTGATGTAAGAGGCTCGGTGTAGCTGATACGGCTATCCACATTCCAATTCTTTGAAGGGCTCAGTGTATAGCGGTCCTGCAAGGTATTTCTGTTCTGCTGGTAGTACTTGATTCTTGACCAGTTGAAACTTTCGTTGTCTGACTCAGAGATTTGGCCATTCAAATTCAAGGTAAGGCTACGGCCTGCGGCAAAACGATGCGTGAACTGCATGTTGGCACCGCCATTGTTGCTGGTACCCAGGCTACGTGTCTCACTAACGTTGTTGTTTACACGAATTTCTTCGGCAGTGAAGAGTGCATCGTTGGTATAGTCTGCCAAGGGGTTCTTGGTGACGTCATAGGGGTCTTTGTTGAAGGTAACAGACTCGGTTAGTCCATCGCTGTTGTTGACAGAATGACTGAAACGTGGACGTAAGGTAATGGTGTTCACGCTGTCGGGATCCCACTCCATACGCAAGTCTGCATTGATGCTCCAGTTGTCGCCGTGGTTACGGCTGAAGTTGTTCTGGAAAGTGCTTGACTTCTCGTTAAGGAAGGTCTCGCTGTTGCCTACTGACATACTGGATGACTCGCGGGCATTGTAACGCACGTTACCACCAATCTCAAAGTATCCGGGGCTGTACTGAGGCTGATCGTTACTCCAGGTAACATTCACACCCGTCATGGTGTTGGTAGTTACACCACTACCGGCTCCAAAACCACCCCAGCGACCAATGCCACCATTGTTGTTGTTGCGGTTGAACATTGCCATGAACTGCAGGTTGTCGTCGAAACGCATAGCAGTCAGGTTGGTTGCGTAGAGAGGTTTGGGGAAGTCCAGCTGACGTGACTCACCAGGAATTGCGTCCTGACGAGCATTACCAGCAGCGAGGTCAACGTTTACGGTCCAACCTTCGCCCATACCCTTCTTGGCAGTAAGGTCGAGCACAGTCTCCTCCTCACCATCATCAATACCGGTGATACGTGAGTAGTCGCTCTTGCGGTCGTATGCCTTAACCTTGTCCACCATCTTGGCAGTAAGGTTCTTGAGGGCAGCTTCCTTGTCATCTCCAAAGAGTTCCTTACCCTTCATGAGAATTCTGCTGACGTTCTTACCATTGATCTTGATGCTACCGTCAGCACCTACCTCTGCACCGGGCAATTTGCGTACCAACTCCTCCAAGGTTGAGCCCTCGGGAAGGCGGTAAGCGTCAGCATTATATACAAAGGTATCAGCCTTGACCTCTACCTGTGCCAGGGCAGCCTGTACGACTGCGTCTTTCATCAGCTTGGTGTAGAGAGAAATGTCACCCACGTTTACTTTGGTATTGTCCTTAGTCAAAGTGAGGTTCTGGAATATGGTTTGGTATCCAGCAAAGGAAGTCTTCAGAATGTAAAGACCAGGACCTACGCTGGGCAAGGTGAATGCACCTTTAGTGTCGGATGCTACACCTGCAGCTTGTGTGCTGTCGGGCTTGAGCAACACCACGTTTGCACCGGGCATCGTCTCATTTGTTTCACCATCGAGCACTTTTCCACTCACGGTAATCTTTTGGGCCATAGCCACTGCACTGAACATCATCAGAATCATCAGTGCCAAATGTCTCGTTCTTGCCATAATGTTTTGTTTCAATTATGTTTTTTTGTTATTATTTCACTTTTCATACTTGGGGCTTTCTTGTTGTGTTTTTGCTACTTGTGAACTTGATTTTTTGTCATACGCAAAACACCATTTTTCCCTCTCGTTACGTTTCTTTGACTCAAAAAAAGCGTCAAGGTTTAATAAGCGGATGCAAAATTACTATATTTTTTGCTTTTTTGTTGCCGAATTACATATTTATATTTAACTTTGTGGAAACAAAAATCAAAAAAAACATGGAGAAGCAAGACGTAATAATAAGTCAACATCTTGAAACCAGTCTGGAGCAGGCCATTGCAAAGTGTCCGCACGACCGACTGTTTGTGCTCACCGATACTACCACGATAGACAAGTGCTGGCCGTTGGTGAAGGACTATGCCTGTGTGAGCGGTGCCAAGATGATTACTATTGCCTCGACCGACGAGAACAAGACCCTTGAGAGCGTGTGCCAGGTTTGGTCAGCGCTGCAACAGGGTGGAGCTACACGCCACTCTTTGCTCATCAACCTGGGTGGTGGCATGGTGACCGACTTGGGTGGTTTTGCTGCCAGCACCTATAAGCGTGGCATCAAGTATATCAACATACCCACCACGCTGCTTTCCATGGTCGATGCTTCGGTGGGTGGCAAGACGGGCTTCAACTTTGGAGGTCTGAAAAACGAGATTGGCGTGTTCAACAATGCCTCGAGCGTGATACTCGACACACGTTTCCTGCAGACGCTCGATTACGACAACATAGCTTCGGGCTATGCCGAGATGTTGAAGCACGGACTGATAAGCAACACCGACAACTGGGCCGAGCTGCTTGGCTTCGACATAGCGGAGATTGACTATGAGCGTCTGCAGCAGTTGGTGGCCAAGAGTGTGGGCATCAAGGAACAGGTCGTGCTGGTGGATCCTACCGAAAAGGGGCTTCGTATGATACTGAACTATGGTCACACCATCGGCCATGCGCTGGAGAGTATGGCCATGGAGGAGAATCGCACCGTGCTGCACGGCTATGCTGTGGCATGGGGCTTGGTGGCTGAGTTGTACCTGAGCGTTGTCATCTGTGGCTTCCCCACCGACAAGATGCGCCAGACGGTGCAGTATATCAAGCAGCGCTATGGCATCTTCTCGTTTGACTGCAAGCAGTATGACCGCCTCTATGAGCTGATGCGCCATGACAAGAAGAACGAGGGCGATACCATCAACTTCAGTTTGCTTGGCAATGTAGGCGACATACGCCTTAAGCAGACAGCCACCAAGGAGCAGATCTTTGAGGCGCTTGACTTCTTGCGCGAAGGATAGTGGCGTCTGTATTGTGCATTATAAGAGAGTCTAAATAAAAACCGAAACGAAATCATGAAAAAAATCTTGCTCGCAGCCATGATGCTGTTGTCCTTGCCCATCACGGCCAAGGAGCCTGTTAAGAAGACGAGTGGCAATCCTATCCTGCCTGAATTCCATGCAGACCCCGAGGTGATGTACTCCAACCAGACGGGAAAGTTCTACATCTACTCTACCACCGACGGTGCTGTAGGGTGGGGTGGCTACTACTTCACCGTTTTCTCCAGTCCCGACCTGGTGAATTGGAAGCATGAGGGCATTATGCTCAACCTTAACACCGATGTCAGTTGGGCAAGCGGTAATGCGTGGGCTCCCTGTATTGAGGAGGTCAAGCAGAAAGACGGTTCATATAAGTATTACTTCTATTTCAGCGGTCACGACGTGAAGCGCGACCGTAAGTCTATCGGTGTAGCCGTGGCCGATTCGCCTACCGGACCCTTTGTTGACCTCGGACAGCCTATTGTCTATGACTTGCCCGAAGGTGTGCGTGGTGGTCAGCAGATTGACGTGGACGTGTTTACCGACCCCGTCAGTGGCAAGCACTACCTGTATTGGGGTAATGGCTATATGGCAGGCGCTCAGCTTAGCGATGACATGACCAGCATAGTGCCTGGCACCACCAAGGTGCTTACACCCCAGGGCGGAAGTCTGAAGGACTATGCCTTCCGCGAGGGTGCCTATGTGTTCTATCGCAATGGCAAGTATTATTTCCATTGGAGTGTGGACGACACCGGTTCGCCCAACTATCATGTGGCCTACGGCACCAGCGACTCACCGCTCGGTCCTATCACCGTGGCCAAGGAGCCCATCGTGTTGATTCAAGACCCCTCGAAGGACATCTATGGACCTGCCCACAACAGTGTGCTGCAGATTCCTGGTCGTGATGAGTGGTATATCATCTATCATCGTATCAACAAGGGCTATCTCTTCCCCCGCCGTATGGACCCCGGCTTCCATCGCCAGGTGTGCATCGACCGTATGTACTTCAACGAGGACGGAACCATCAAGCAGGTTGTGCCCACCCAGGAAGGCGTAGCTCCCCTGAAGGGTAAGGTGAAGAAGCAGAAGTAAGTAGGTTGCCCCTGCTGCGCAAAGCGAAGGTACGAAGTTATCTTTCTCCACAAAAAAGGTTGGATTGAGATACTTCGTGCCTTCGTGCGTGTTGAGCTTTTGGCCAGATTTAGCAAGCTACTCGCTCAGCTCCTTGTTCCTACATGTTTCACTCAAGTTTCACTCAGTTGGCTTACGTCTGGCTTACGTGTTTTGACGTAAGCCAGACGTAAGCCAACTGAGTGAAAGTAAGGTGCACCTTGAATCTTTAGTAAAATCATTGTGCATTTTACTTTACACTACAAAGGGCAGGATATAGTGCCAAAGGTCTTTTTCATCGGCATGAGAGCCATCAAGAATGTATCGGGGATATATCGGGAATATATCGGGCTGATATCGGTAATACTATAGGGTGGAGAAAAAGTCTGACAAGTCTTCCTGTTATCATTCTAATGAAAGATAAGCACTTTTTGACAGATGTACGCTTTTGCGTTTTGACTCACTATCTTGTTGTCTTGCTGACTTGTTGACTTCTGCACAGACTTCTGTTAGCCTCCTCAACGCGCTGCATAATCTCTTGTTCCTTGTCAGCATAGAGGTCGTAGAGGAGGAGTGAGTTGCGTTTGGTCATCTCCTTGGTAAAGGCATTGTTGTAGAGGCGCATGCCACCTACGCTGAGCGACTCGAAGTGAAGGCGATACCAACCCACCTTGAGGCCGAGGGTCCAGGCACGCATGCAGAGCTCGTAGTCGTCACTCTGAAAGGGGGCGAAGCGATAGTCGATGTGGCGAAGGTGCTGCTGGTAGAGTGCACGGTTGATCCACATCGGAGCACGGTTGACAGACATTACGAAGCAGAAGTCACCCTGACTCATCTCCTCGCTGGTGTAGCTCTTCTCTTTGTCTTGCTGACTTGCTGAATCTCTGTCTTGTTGACTCGTTGACTTCAAGCAAAAGCGCACGCGGCGACCGTCGCATCCTCCCAGGATGGCCATATCGGGATGCTGCTCGAAGAGGCTCACGGCACGCTCTGCCCACTCCGTACCGGGTATCTTGTCATCGTCCTGTAGGAGTGCTACGTAGTGCCCGTTGCAGAAGCGCAGGCACTTGTCGTAGGTAATGTTCTCGTAGAGGTCGTTGGCACGCACCAGAAACTCGTTGGCACCGGTCAGCGCAGCAGCCAGACGCTGTGTGTGCTCCAGACTCGACCCATCGTCGATGACAATAATCTCACTATCAAGGAAAGCGCGTAGCTGAGGCAGGAAGGAGCAGACCTGCAGACTCTTGTCGTGGCTCTGCACCACGAAGCTCACAAGCGGTTCCTTGATGTGCCCCTTGGCTGCCCATGCTGCATAGCAGCGTCCACTTTTCTGTGCCTTGCCTGTCCGCTTCAGGAGCGAGAGCTTTATTTTATCTATGAGTAAACGGATGTTCATGTTTGTTACTTTTTGGAGTCAACAAGTCAATAAGCCTTCTATTTTCTCTCTTAACTATATTAAGTAATGTGTGCAAAGGTACGACTTATAACCGACATTACCAAATCCGCGACACACAAACACTTTTTCTCACAAAACATTTTGTCAACTGAAAAGTTTTGCTTACTTTTGCAGCCGAAAAAATAATTTTAATTCACCAAAATGGACGATTATCACGCGGAGAATATGAAGCAGTAGGCTGGGATGCACGCATTTGGCGTACCTCCTACGCCATTTATCAACCCTGTTGGCTTGTGGATGAGTTGAACCGGAGCCCTGAGCTTGTTGACTTGTTGACTTGTTGACTCAAAAACTTTAGGAGGACTACTTGATGCGAACATTCTGGAATACCAATCATGGTCTGCGAACCATCGAACAGTGGGAACCCAACTGCTGGGTTCAGGTTACATGCCCCTCACAGGAGGATAGCGATTTCTTGGAGAACACACTCCATGTCCCTGATTACTTTCTGCCCGACATTGCCGATACCGACGAGCGTGCCCGCTATGATATTGACAATGGCTGGATTCTGATCATCCTTCGTATTCCTTATGCCAAGGAGACCAACAGCCGTACCCCCTTTACCACCATTCCCTTGGGTATCATACTGAAGGGCGATGTGTGCATCACGGTATGCAATTTCGAGACGAGCATGATGATCGACTTCGTCAGCTATCAGCAGAAGCGTGGCCTTGGCTTTACCGACTCCGTGGACCTCACTTTCCGCCTCTTCCTGAGCAGCGCTGTGTGGTATCTGAAACGCCTGAAGCAGATCAGCGCCCTTATTGAGAAGGCCAAGCAGAACCTCGACCACAAAGTGTCGAACACCGACCTCATCAACTTCAGTCGTCTGCAGGATTCTCTGACCTACTTCACCACCTCAATACGAGGCAATGAGACCTTGCTGTCCAAACTGAAGTTCAAGTTGCCCGTCGATGAACTGGATGCCGACCTGATTGAGGACGTCAATATCGAGATGAGTCAGGCTCGCGAGACGAGTCTTATCTACTCCAACATTCTTGACTCGACGATGGACACCTATGCCAACGTCATCAACAACAACATGTCGAACGTCATGAAGATGATGACATCGTGGAGCATCATTCTCATGCTGCCCACTCTTGTGTCCAGCTATTTCGGTATGAACCTCATCAACGGCATGGAGTCGTGGTGGGGCGGTTTCCCTCTGGCACTGCTCATCTCTGCTGTACTCATTATCGGCTTCTGGTGGTACTTCAAGCGTAAGTCTTTGTTCTGAGAGGTGGAAAAAGCATCCTGAAAACGCAGGATGCGACCATTCTTGCCTCAAAATATGCAGAAAAAGCACAATTCGTTAGGTCAAGTCAGCATTTTTTGTTTATTTTGCACTTGTATGGGCGTGTGGCTCATACATCGTGAATGATAAAAGTTGAAAAGTAAAACCGAATCTATTACTTAAAATTAAAAGTAAAATGATGAACTCTGATGAACTGGCCGCCAAGGTGGAAGGCCAAGTAAGTACCGAGACCCCCGCAGCAGAGGCCGCCCAGAATGAGGTTGCCGAGGCTGTACAACCCGAAAACATTGTAGAACCCATGGCCGAGGGTGAAGTGAAGCTGCCTATCCTTCAGTCGAAGGAAGAAGTGCTGGCTCGTGCGCAAGAGATTGCCAAGAGCGAGGATGGCAGCGACCGACAGGAACTTGACATGCTCAAGCAGCTGTTCTACAAGTTCCGCAAGGCCGAGCAGATGGCCGAGCGTGCCGCCTTCATTGAGGCTGGTGGCGAGGAGGAGGCTTTCATGCCTCAGATTGACGCTACCGAGGAAGCCTTCAAGGAGGCCATGCAGACCATACGTCAGCGCCGTGCCGAGCAGCAGGCCGAGCAGGAGCGCATCAAGCAGGCTAACCTGCAGCGCAAGCTTGCCATCATAGACCGCATCAAGGAGATGGCCGGCTCACCCGAAGAGGCCAACAAGAGCTACGACGAGTTCCGCAATCTGCAGAACGAATGGAAAGAGATAAAGGCCGTGCCCGCCGAGAACGCCACCGAGCTGTGGAAGAACTACCAGCTCTACGTGGAGCAGTTCTACGACTTGCTGAAGATGAACAGCGAGATGCGCGAGTACGACTTCAAGAAGAATCTTGAGGCAAAGACCCGCCTCTGCGAGATGGCTGAGAAGCTGGCCGACGAGGCCGACGTGATAAGCGCCTTCAACCAGTTGCAGGGCTTGCATCAGGAATATAAGGAGATTGGTCCCGTGGCCAAGGAGCTGCGCGACGAGATATGGATTCGCTTCAAGGCTGCCAGCACCGTCATCAATAAGCGTCATCAAGACCACTTCCTTGCCATGAAGGAGAAGGAGGAGGAGAACCTGGCCAAGAAGACTGCTCTGTGCGAGCAGGTTGAGGGCATCGACACCACCGAGCTCAAGAGTTTTGCCGACTGGAACGCCAAGACCGAGCAGATTATTGCCCTGCAGGCCGAGTGGAAGACCATTGGCTACGCACCCCAGCGCATGAACACGCAGATATTTGAGCGCTTCCGCACGGCTTGCGACAAGTTCTTCCAGCTAAAGGCCGAGTACTTCCGCAACGTGAAGGACGAGCTGAACAGCAACCTGGAGAAGAAGACCGCCCTTGTGGAGAAGGCTGAGGCCTTGAAGGACAGCACCGACTGGCGCGCCACGGGCGATGCCCTGGTGCAGTTGCAGAAGGAGTGGAAGACCATTGGCACCATTCCTCACAAGCACTCCGAGGCATTGTGGAAGCGCTTCATCGGCGCTTGCGACCACTTCTTTGAGGAGAAAAACAAGGCCACAGCCGACCAGCGTAACGAGGAGAAGGAGAACCTGGCACACAAGCAGGCCATTGTGGAGCAGCTGCAGGCCTTGCTCGAAGATCCCACGCAGAACGATGCAGCGCAGCGTGTGCGCGACCTGCAGAAGGAGTGGAGCGAGATAGGCCACGTGCCCTTCCGCGAGAAGGATGCCATCTTCAAGAAATACCGCGCTGCCTGCGATGCCCTCTACAAGCAGTTCAACCTCACCGCACAGACACGCCGCCTCAACAACTTCAAGAGCAACCTCAAAGCCACTGTCAGCGAGAACGGCACCGCCAGCCTGAACCGCGACCACGACCGACTGATGCGTGCCTACGAGGCTCTGCGCAACGAGATTCAGACCTACGAGAACAACATCGGCTTCCTCAGCGCCAGCTCAAAGAAGGGCAACAGCCTCGTGGACGAGATGAAGCGCAAGGTGGAGAAGCAGAAAGAAGAGCTCAAACTCATGGCGCAGAAGATAAAGGCCGTAGAGGAAGAGATGAAGAAGGGAGAAGCATAAATAAAGATACTTGTAATTCCCAGCATAAAGAAAACGGCACTCGCCCAATGTGGTGAGTGCCGTTTTTGGTATATTATGGGTAAAAGGGGGTTGCCGAAGAACCTCTTCGACCCCTTTCCGTGGCTTGTGCTTACATTTCCACGCAGTTCTTCAGGACTGCATTGGCTGCGTTTTGGGGGTTCTCGTGCTCCATCTGGCAGTTGATGAACTTACACTTCTCGAAGTAGCAGGGCGACTCCAGGTTGAAGAGTTTGCCCTTGAGGTTCTCGAAGGTACAGCCCTGGAAGGTGACGTTGGAACTCTCGCAGCAGTTGAGCTGCTCAAACCGCTTGTTGCGGTAGAAGTAGCAATCGTTGAACTTGACAGACTTGCATCCATTTATGTGAAGGGTGAAGTATGAACAGTCGTGTACGTTTGAGCGTGTAACGATGACGTTACTGCTGTAGTCGAAGGTAAATCCCTCGGTGCCACAGCCAAAGAGGTCGCATCCGTCAATGCTGACACCATCGCACACCGTAACCTTCAGTACGCCGTTGGAGCAAGTACCCTCCAGCGTGTGCCCCAAGATAAGATTCTCCAGTTTCAGGTTGGGGCAGTTGGCAAAGTCAACCACGTTGACGTAGCGTGGAGTGGCCAGGAGCATGGCTTTGTTCTTCTTCGACTTGATAGTGAGATTGGGGCAGTTGCGTATTTCAAGACCGATGCCGTCAGAATCCTGTACATAGAACACGTGTTCCAGCACTTTGCCATCCTTCTTGGCCTTGTAGTTCTCTTTCTTGAGGTTTTCGGGACGGTAGCCGGCCAACTCGCGCATCTTGATGTCGTCCTCAGTTGCCTCTTCCTCCATGTCGCCCTCATCTCCTATGTAGTCACCCTCTTCATCCTCCTCGTATGGAGTAGGCAATGCGTGAGCATCCTCCTCATCGTAATATTCATCGTCGCTATAGTCGGGCAACTCGCGCGTCATTTCCTCTCCTTCGTAATAGTATGTGTCGGCTTCGCCTACCTTGCCGATTTTTTGGTAATGCTTCAGTACGGAAGTGATGTCGAGCGCTTCCTTTGAGTCGATGATGATGGTACGGTCGGGACCGATGGCATTGATGAACTGCTCGGCACTCTTGACTGTGATGGTCTTTTGTGCCATAGCGATGCACGCACTAAGTGCAAAGACAGAAAGTGCAATTAGTCTGTTTGTTTTCATTACTTTGTTTGTTTTTGTGGGTGCAAAAATAGTCTTTTTGATTGTATTGGCAAAATGTATCTATGTTTTTTGCGTTTTTCACAACTATTTTCCTTGTTGTGCATACCGGCTCCTCTGTAAAACTCAGAGTTACCGACCTCTACGATGCTACCCAATCCTTTACCGTTTTCTGCGATAGTATCTATCAGAAATAAATAAAACAAACCCATAACGTGTCTGCACCCCTTTCGTGTGAAAGGTAATGCAGCAAGCGTTATGGGTGTTTTGATGAAAGACTATTCGGCATCTAACCAGTCGATGTCGCACCACGATTCTTTAACCTCGACAATCTCGTCTGCCCCCTCTCCATCGACGATGGGATTGTATTCGTCATGACTTTCCGTTAATAACGTGCATGATGAAGTTTCGGGCATCAATATGACTGTTGTTGGTGAAGAATATCTTTTCCTTATCATTATTCCTTTGAGGTTGTGTGTCACCAGCCTTCCGACCAATCTACATATTTTTCTCGTTTCGTTTCAGTAATTTCATCCTTCGGGTCACCGCCGATGATGGGGATATCCGTACCCCATCCTTCACCATTTCCACTGCTCACATTGCTGATGCTTTGAAGCACATCCATATCATTATCAAGATCAACAACTATTTGTTCTGGTACAATATAATTTTTCTTCGTCATTACGCTTCACGCCCTTATTTTACCAAAACCTTCTTTATAGAGCCATCAGAGTAGCGAATAATGTTCACGCCTTTGGTCAGTGCATCTTGCTTCATACCATTCACGGAGTATATTGACTGCACGTCGGTCTTATGCACGTTGATGCCATCAGTTTCGTCCTCTTCATCGTCCGTCATGAGTAGAATCTTCACGTTGCTGGGTATCTGCATGATTTGTCCGTCGCGGTCTGTCAGCAACATGTACCAACGGAAAGCACCCAGGGCAACCGTACCTTTTATCTTCTCGAGCTTTCCACCAGAAACCGTGAAGTAATCTTTTCCGATAGCCTTCTTCGTATTGTTACCATAGAACGTACAAGTGGTTTCCATTGTAGAACAGTCTATGTGGTTTTCTTTTGTCTGATACAAGATGTTGTCGTACGAGGGAATAGTCTTTGCACCTGTTGACTTTGCCTTGATGTAGTAGGGATGGTTGGGCTTGAGTACGCCACTCTCCACCTTGAATATACGCAGCGAGGCATCGGGATCGTTCTCTCCGAAGTAGTTGCCATCTCCATCGGCATCAAACAAGTATAGTGCTCCAATCTTATACACGTCAAAGTCGCTGGCAATATCAGCTACATTGATGCTGATGGGAACATATAAGCATTGGTAGTTGGTGGTGCCAAAAGAACGCTTATAAGTAATCTTTGAGTATTGAACATCCGAATTGTTGATGAAAGTGGTGCTTGCATCATCAATGATATATGTGCTGCAGTTGCAAAGCTTACAGTGTCCACTCTCATAGTTGTGGCTCTCATAAGTTGCGCTCAAGTCGTTACGTGTACACTCTTTCTTATGTGTTCCATTGCCCATGTCGGTGTATTTGTAATTGTGGCCAAGGGCAGCGATGGTGTACGTCTTTGTGCTTGTGCCTGAGTACGCCTTGTTGCCAGTTACTGAATATTTTCCGTTGGCTTGGTAGGTCATCGAACCATCTTTGGTACATGTGGCTGCGGTATTTGCAGTCTTTGCATAGTATCCGTATGTGCCAGTCGTTGATGTTGTCAGATTTTGTGCAGAAAGCACTACTGCGCTACAATCTTTACAAGTCAGTTTGAAAGTACAGGTAGGCGATGTTGCCGTACCACCCCATGTGTAGGTAGGGGTATAGCCATTGGTTTGTCCGTGCCCTTTCTTTGCGATGGTTAAAGCTGCAGCATTTGTTTCGGTTGTGGCATTTGCGTCGCTAAATAATTTATTGCATGAAGAGCAATACCAATAGGCCTTGTTACCTTGTGCCGTACAGGTAGCATCCTTTGCGGCGTAAGATGTAAGATTGTGTACATGAATAGAACAGGTTGCCGTCTTTCCGTTGGTTGTCTTAGCCGTAATCGTTGCCGTACCTGCCGCTTTGGCAGTTACAAGTCCACTGCTGCTTACGGTTGCCACCGAGGTATTGCTGCTTGACCAGCTTACCGTCTTGTCGGTGGCATTGGTGGGATAAACGGTGGCTGTCAGCTGGGTAGTCCCATTAATGGCTAACGCTGCCGAGGTATTGTTCAAGGAAACTGAGGTAGCCGAGGTATAGTCGAGTTTCATGTTGGAGATATACGCACGGTCATCGTTCTCACTTTCACTGCTATCTTTCGTGTAGTTCAAAACCAAAGTATGAGTGCCGCTTGCTAATTGTTGGGTATAAGAGCTGGACACTGTACCACTAATAGCATTAACGATTGTCGCACCGTCTAAAGTAATGGTTAACTTGTCAAAATTGCTTTCAGAAGACACAGCATAGTTGAATGAGAAATCTGTTTGCTTGGTTGTTGTAATTGTCAAAGTAGTTTGCGACGTACTACTATTAACCTCGTAGTTTGTACTTCTCATTTTGTTGTATTCACTATCCCACTCCCATTCGTAGCTTCCGCTTGTAGAGAATGACACCGTAGCACCCGCCGTATTGGACGTCACCACGTTTTGGCGAGCGTCAGTAACCTTGACTGTACAGGTTGCCGTCTTTCCGTTGGTTGTGGTTGCCGTAATCGTTGCCGTTCCTGCCGCTTTGGCAGTTACAACACCCGAGGTGCTTACGGTTGCCACCGAGGTATTGCTGCTTGACCAGCTTACCGTCTTGTCTGTGGCATTGGTGGGATAAACGGTGGCTGTCAGCTGGGTAGTACCATTAATGGCTAACGCTGCCGAGGTCTTATTCAAGGAAACTGAGGTAGCCGCAACTGCAGTACTGATGAGTTTCATGTTGGAGATATACGCACGGTCATCGTTCTTACTTTGACTGCCATCTTTCGCGTATGTCAAAACCAAAGTATGAGTGCCGCTTGCTAATTGTTTGGTATAAGAGCTGGACACTGTACCACTAATAGCATTAACGATTGTCACACCGTCTAAAGTAATGGTAAACTCGTCGTAACCGGATTCAGAAGACACAGCATAGTTGAATGAGAAATCTGTTTGGTTGGTTGTTGTAATTGTCAAAGTAGTTTGCGACGTACTACTATTAACCTGGTAGTTTGTACTTCTCATTCTGTTGTTTGCACTATCCCAATCCCATTCGTAGCTTCCGCTTGTAGAGAATGACACCGTAGCATCATCTGGTTTAGATGTTATTACAGAACTACGTGTGTCATGAACTGGGATGGCGGCAATTGTATTAAAGTTTCTCACATAATCAGCATCTTTCTTATAAGTTTCCACAAGATTCTCTGGGACATACAGGTAAGGAATCTTACTTTGTCCTGATGAATAGATAAGATATTTGTCGCGTGGTATGATAACTTTTTCCTTACAATAGCAATAAACACTCTGCAAACCTGTACAACCAGCAAATGCACCTTCACAGATGGACTTCAAGTTTTCGCCCAATATGACACTTTGAATTTTTGTTGCATCCATAAAAACGAAAGTTCCAAGTTGTTCAACACGATACGTTGCGCCACTATAAGTAACGTTATCAGGAACCGTAACTGTACCCGACAAATTATTATTGAGTGTTGGATCAACATATAGTTGCATCGCGTTGGTTGATGAGGAAATTCCACTATGGTATATGTTATTAGAATCATAATAACCATTGCTGATTGCAAAAATCTGCTTCTGATATAAGAACTGCCCTATTCTGATAGTCGTCTGGGCAAAAGAGCATTGTACACTTAATGCTATAAACAATGCAAAGAACAGTAATCTACGAGATTTTTTTTCCATATTCTTATTCTTTAGATTAATAACCTTAATAGTTTACAAATAAAACAAGACAAGAATCATTATGCAGTTCTGCTGCAATGACCCTTTTCAACTTTTGCTTTTGCCTTTTCGCACGAAGTTGCCGTGCTAAGAACGATGCAAAATTAGCACTTTTCAGCGAATGCATGCCCTTCCTAAATCTTCCTAATCAAGGTTAATGGAGTAAACAGTTGTTTTTGTGGGGATTTATATGTAACTTTGCGTCGCTTTTAAGGAATAACATTTAAGAGAATGGACAAAAACATACATGAACAATATGCGTTGTTGCGTTCGGAGGTAGAACGTGTGCTGGGGCTTCCACTTCGGCAATATGGTGATTTTGTCCGATTGGAGGAGAATATCATGCTGCGCCATCGTGAACACATCAGCAGTACTACCTTGCGTCGATTTTGGGGATACCAAAGCGATCAGCCAGGCGAACTGCGAGAGGCTTCGCTTGATGTGCTGGCTCATTATGTGGGATACAAGAATTGGAAACAGTTCATCAGTACAGACGTGAGTGGTGTGCAGAGTGGCAGAGGCGACGGCAGAAAGGTGAACGTCAGTGAGTTGCGAAGTGGTGACAAGTTACGACTGCTATGGAACCCTGGGCGTGATGTCGTTGTTCGTTTCGAAGGTCAGGATCTTTTCACCGTACTTGAGTCAAAGAATAGCAAGCTCCGCGAGGGCGACACATTTCATTGCCATACCTTTATTGACGATATGCCACTCGTCTTGACTTGTCTTGTAAGCCAGGGGCTGCCACCCACCAATTACGTTTGTGGACAAAAAAATGGCATACGTTTCTTTCATCTTTCTAAAGAGTTGTAAGATATGCAGGAGGGCGTAGAATCGGGACCTTTGCCGGGCAACGTACATCTGTCAGAAATGACCATGGTGGAGAACCGTATGCCCATCGCTGTATCTGGTTCTACATGTCAGGCATATAAGTTGTTTCGTGACAACAGGTTTTATTTTCAGAAGGTGTTGCGTCCGGAGTTTTCGGACGAGGCGTATTACCTTGAGTTGTTCCGTAAGGAGTTCGAGGTGGGACAAAGCCTTGACAGCGAATATTTTCCACGTTATTACACAAGGCATGAAACAGACAATGAGGTGAGCATCGTCATGGAGTATGTAGATGGCGAATCGCTCAAACAACGTCTGCAAAGCAACCCGAAGTATTTTGCCGACCCGCACAAGTTGCATAGGTTTCTCTCGCAACTGCTGCAGGCACTCGGTGTGCTTCATGCCAAACAGTTGCTGCACCTTGATATCAACCCCAGCAACATACTGCTGACTACGGTCAACGGTGACGTAAGGGTAATCGATCTCGGTTTTTGTCATACCGACAGTGCTCCATTTACGGAAGGCTGCACCCCTGTGTATGCTGCGCCCGAACAGATGAGCGGAAAGGGTGTGCTTACGGCACGTACTGATATCTATGCCGTGGGTAGCCTCATGAGGTACATAGACGAGTGTACACCCTTGCCCCGTCATTATCGCAAGTTGATGCGTCGCGCCTTGAGTGAGGATGCCTCGTGTCGTTTTGCCTCTGTGGAAGATATGCTGAACGAAATGAACAGGCGCGGTTATATGCGTCGCGCCATTGGGGCTTGTGCTATATTTGTGGTGCTTGCAGTGATGGGAACTGTACTGTGGCAGAGGCATAAGGACACTACAGGCACGTGTTTTCATACGGTGTTGCGCGACGGATATGTGCTACATCTCAAGGTACTGTCGCATGACAGTCTTTCGGCTGCTATCGTGGCAGCCGACGATGCTTGTTATCATGGAGAGATGTTTGTGCCTGGTACGGTGGAATATGAAGGCGAGACATACACCATAACGGCCATTGCCGACAGTGCATTCATGGGCTGCGACAGTTTGCTTACCATAGCCTTGCCTGCCACCATACGTAGCATTGGCAGCGATGCCTTCAGGAACTGCTACCGTTTACGCCACATATCGGTGCCTGCCAGCGTGCAGCAGTTGGGCGAATATGTGTTTGCTGCCGATACTACTCTCTCTTCGGTCAGCATACCACCGTCCGTCAAAATCCTGTCGAGAGGATGCTTTGTAGATTGCTACCACTTGTCGGAGGTCGTTCTGCCAGCCTCTCTCCAACAAATAGGGCAGGATGCCTTTGTGAGCTGTCGCTCGCTGAGGGAACTGAACTTGCCCGACTCGCTTGTGCAGATGGGGCGCGGTGTATTCTATAACTGTCGTAACCTGCGCAGCATCACTCTGCCAGCCTCGCTGACATCTGTGGGTGTGTATGCCTTTATGGAGTGCCCCGAGCTGGAACGTGTGGAATGCCAGTCGAGCGTGCCACCGCGTGCCGCCAGTGTGTTCGACCGCCACGACATACGTCTTTTGGTGCCTTCTGGCGCAGAGGATGCTTATCGCAAAGCTTCGGGCTGGAAGGTCTTGTACGGTGCGCAGAAAAATGAATGAAGTTAGGAGCCATTCATGAATCCCCCCAAAAAAAGAAAACAATATAATATCTATGAGACGTTTAGTGTTTTGTGTAGTGACCTTGTTTGCCCTGACAGGAATGGGCAGCATGGTGTGTGCCTTTGCCCATTGGGGCACGGAGTTGGTGCAGGCAGGCAAGGGCAAGAAGGAGAAGAAGAGTAAGCGAGGCAAAAAAAAGAATGCCACCTACAAGGCTTACCTGCGTGTGCAGGACGAGTTCGTGCAAGACGGACCCTACAGCATGGTTGATGGTAGGGTGGAACGTACCACCCGTGCACACGAGGACACACTCGTGGTGACACAGGGTGAGCGCCTGTGGCTGCTCGATATTGTGAATGTGGACGAGGTGAGCGTCAGTTTCAGGACGTTGCTGGAGTGCCGCGAGATAGGCGTGTACAAGGATGCCGATATCTTCAAGGTGAAAAATGGCGAGTTGATAAAACTGACGGTGGTTGAGCTGCGCGATGCCAGTCAGAAGATTACGGTAATCTGTGACAGCATCAAAGCTTGCAGATAATCCGCTTTAGTTCCTCTGGAATGTATCTGGAATGTATCGGGACGCGTCCTAATGTTCCTCCCGACGTCCTAATGTTCCCTACGTCTTCCTAATGGTCATCACGTATTCCTGATAGCCCCCACTCTTACTGCGCATCGTCAGCTTCGTAGTGCTGAAAGAGGAAGTCGTTGTAGGGGTACTTCTGTACGTGCAGCTCGCGCACCTTCTTGTAGAGTATCTCCTTGAAGTCGTCCATGTTGGTACGCTCGGTGGCCGAGATGAAGAAGCAGTCGCCATTCATACGTGCCATCCACGTCTTCATCAGTTCCTCAAGCGAGATGTTTTCCTTGGTGGCAGGGGTGAGGTCGTCTGCCTCCTTCTCCACCCATCGGTAGGCATCCACCTTGTTGAAGAGTAGCATAGTGGGGTGCTCGGCACAGCCCAGGTCGGCCAGCGTCTTCTCCACCACCTTGATCTGGTCTTCGAAGTCGGGATGCGAGATGTCCACGACGTGAATAAGCAAGTCGGCCTCGCGCACCTCGTCGAGTGTAGATTTGAACGAATCGACCAAGTCGTGTGGCAGCTTGCGAATGAAGCCCACCGTGTCGCTGAGCAGGAAGGGCAGGTTGTCGATGATGACCTTTCGTACCGTGGTGTCGAGCGTGGCAAACAGCTTGTTCTCAGCAAACACCTCGCTCTTGGAGAGTAGGTTCATCAGCGTGCTCTTGCCCACGTTGGTATAGCCCACCAAGGCCACACGTATCATGCGTCCGCGGTTGCTGCGCTGCGTGGTCTTCTGTCGGTCAATCTCAGCGAGTCGCTCCTTGAGCAGCGACATTCGGTTGAGGATGATACGGCGGTCCATCTCCAACTGCGTCTCACCCGGTCCACGCAGTCCTACGGAGCCTTTTCCGCCACCGCCACCCGAGCCACCGCCTTGTCGCTCGAGGTGCGTCCAGAGTCGTTGCAGACGAGGCAGCATGTAACGGTACTGCGCCAGCTCCACCTGCGTCTTGGCATTGGCCGTCTGTGCACGCATGGCAAAGATGTCGAGGATGAGGCTTGTGCGGTCCAGAATCTTCACCTTCAGCTCAGCCTCGATGTTTCGGAGTTGCTTGGCACTTAGGTCATCGTCGAAGATGACCATGTCTATGTCACGTTCGGCATCCTCCTCGGCCACGATAAACTGTCGTATCTCCTGCAACTTACCCGTACCCAGATAGGTGACGCTGCTGGGACCATTGGCACGCTGGGTGAAGCGCTTCACCGTCTCGGCTCCTGCCGTCTCGGCCAGGAACTGCAGCTCGTCAAGATACTCCTGCGTCTTGCGCTCATCCTGCTTGGGAGTGATGAGTCCCACCAGTATGGCTTTCTCAGGACCCGAGTCGATGATGTTATGATACTTGACGTTCGTCATTCCCTCCTCAAAAGGCAATGACGAACGACTTGAGTTATAATGCTTGCTTCTGCTTGTCTTCAAAACTATTCGCGTTTTATTATTTAACTTGCACTACAAGATACTTGCTGGTGCCCCAGAACTGTGCGGGGTCGGTGATGTGCAGTTCGTATTCACCCTTGCTGTCCTTGGTGAGCTGGTAACTGCCTACGGGGTGTGTGGTCAGTATCTTGGCACTCTTGGAGTAGAGGCGGATGTCCTTGTCGTATCGGATGTCAACCTGGGTGAAATAGCCCTTGTTGAACTCACCGTTCTTCAGCACATCGCCGTTGTCCAGAATCTTCTGCTCCTTCAGCTCCTTCTTGGTGCCGAACACGAACCATGCCTTGTTGAGTTCCTTGTCCTGTGCAGCCACTTCGGCAGCCTTCTGCTCGTTCTCCACAACGAGGGTGTTCACGTCGTCGTTGAGCTGAGTGATGGTCTGAGCCTGCTCAGCGATGACCATGTCGCGCTCTTGCAACTGTATCTCCAGTTCCTGTATGCGTGCCTTCTGCTCGGTCATCTCCTTCTCCAGCATCTCAATCTGCTTTTGCAGACTGCTCAGGTTGGCCGACGAGCTTGAAAGCTTCTTCTTGAGCTTCTCGATGAGTTCGCGGTTCTGCTTCATCGTGGCATCGATGAACTGCATGTTCTCTGCAATCTGATCCTTGGCCACGGCTTCGTTGTTGGCATCCTTGATGTCAACACGGCCTTCAGCCTCCTTGATCATTCGGAAACCTTCGTTAACCTGATCTACGATTTGCATGAAGTCTTCCAGCTCCTTGGCCTGATTGGCATTGACGGCCTTGAGCGAGTCTATCTGACGCTGTGCGTCGTTGTTGCTTGCCTTCTCTGAACTACAACCCGTGAGCATCATGATGCCAAGGGCAAAAATAAATAGCTTTTTCATTACTATTAAGTTTAAAAATCTAAGTCTTGGTTCCTTTTATCTTGTTTTCTGTTTTCTTTTCTCTGTCGCTTTTCCTCGCGCAGCTTTCGCTTTTCCTCACGCAACCTTAGCTTCTCCTCCCTCTCCTTGTCGGCTGTGGGGGGGCCTTCAGCTTGCTGGGTGGCTTGTGGTGTGTCTGCCTCGCTTGGTGTGTCTGCCTCGCTGTTGTGGGGCATCCCGCCCAGTACGATAACAAACTCGCCTCGTGGCTCATGTGCCGTGAAATGGTTCAGTGCCTCTTGCAGGGTTCCGCGCACACTCTCCTCGTGCACCTTTGATATCTCTCTGCAAACCGATATGGGGCGTTTTGCTCCAAACACTTCGATAAACTGCTCGAGTGTCTTGATTATGCGGTAGGGCGACTCGTAGAATATGATTGTGCGTTCCTCGTTCCTGAGTTGCTCCAGACGTGTGAGTCGTCCTTTCTTCTGGGGCAGGAAGCCCTCAAAGCAGAACTTGTCGCAAGGCAGTCCTGATGACACCAGCGCAGGTACGAAGGCAGTGGCGCCAGGCAGGGTGATGACTTCTATGCCAGCCTTGCATGCCTCTCTTGCGATCAGAAATCCAGGGTCGCTGATGCCAGGCGTACCCGCATCGCTCACCACGGCAATCGTGTTGCCCGCCCTGAGTCGTTCCACTACATGACCCACGGCTTGATGCTCGTTGAATTTGTGGTACGACTGCAAGGGTGTGTGTATGTCGAAATGCTTGAACAGAATGCCCGAGGTGCGGGTATCTTCTGCCAGTACGAGGTCGGCTTCCTTGAGGATGCGTAGCGCCCTCATCGTCATATCTTCCAGGTTTCCTACCGGAGTTGGTACTAAATACAACGTTCCCATAATACAAAAGTAAGAAATAATTCGCATACCCTTGCCTTCTTTGCCAAAATATTTGTGTTTCGATACTGTTTTTGGCTTAAATCTTGCTTTTTTTCGGGCATAAGTAGTATTTTTGCAAAAAATAACCAAGATAGATGAACATACAAGAGTCTAATGGCGAGATGATGCGACGTGGTCGTGTAGAGGTGATTTGCGGTTCGATGTTCTCGGGCAAGACAGAGGAGTTGATTCGTCGCATGAAGCGTGCGCAGTTTGCCCGTCAGCGAGTGGAGATATTCAAGCCCGCCATTGATGTGCGTTATAGTGAGCAGAATGTGGTGAGTCATGAGGGCAATGCCATTCCCAGCACGCCCGTTGACTCCTCGGCAAGCATATTGCTGATGGGCGATGACATTGATGTGGTAGGCATCGATGAGGCTCAGTTTTTTGATGCGGGCATCGTGGATGTGTGCAACCAGCTTGCCAACCGTGGTGTGCGCGTCATTGTGGCGGGTCTCGACCTCGACTTCCGTGGTGAGCCATTCGGTCCCATGCCGGCTCTGTGTGCCATTGCCGACGATGTGCGCAAGGTGCATGCCATCTGTGTGCGCTGTGGCTCTCTGGCTTATGTGTCGCATCGCATCGTCGAGGGCGACAAACAGGTGTTGCTGGGCGAGAAGATGGAGTACGAACCCCTTTGCAGGCATTGCTACCACCAATGCCTGGCAGAGCAGAAAGGGTAAGACAGAGTTTGATTTGTGAATAATGTAGGCTAAAAAACTCACACATTGAAAAAGGAGATTACTTTCGATACCTTCGTGCGCGGCCTTGTTGTCCTTGCGTGCGTGTTGGCAGGCTACTTCTTGTTGCGTACCCTCCACACCGTGTTGCTGCCTTTCTTCGTGGCATGGCTGTTGGCTTATGTCATCTATCCCATCGTCACCTTCTTCCAGTACAAGTGCCGTTTGCGGTTCCGCATTCCTTGCATCATACTGGCGCTTATGCTGTTCCTCACAGTGGTAGGTGGCTTGCTGGCCATCGCTATTCCACCCACGCTGAGCGAGTTGGCTCATCTGCGTGGCGAGATTGTTGACATGGTGAAGTCTTTCGGTCAGTCTCCCTTGGCCTCGGATATCGATATGTATCTGCGTCTCAACCTTGATGAGAAGACGATGTCAGACTTCTTCCAGGACAAGGACATAGTGGATATCATGCAAGTGGGAACCAACTACCTGTGGACGCTCATTACCAATGCTTTCAGTTTCTTGAAGGGTGTGCTGGGTTCCATGTTGGTACTGCTCTATCTCTTCTTTATCTTAATGGACTACGAGCGTTTGGCACTGGGCTTTCTGCACCTCGTGCCACAGGCGCATCGCTATACGGCAAGTATGATTCTCAAGGACGTGCAACGCAGTATGCATGCCTATTTCCGTGGTCAGTCGCTCATAGCCCTTTTGGTGGGAATCATGTTCTCGGTGGGCTTCCTCATCGTGGGTCTTCCCATGGCGGTGGGTCTGGGCATGTTTATCGGTGTGCTCAATCTTGTGCCCTATTTGCAGACCCTGGGTGTGGTACCGGCTCTCATGCTTTGTTTCCTGAAGTCTAACCAGACAGGTGAGAGCTTCTGGCTCCTGGTGTTCTATTGCTTCATTGTCTTCCTCATTGTGCAGGGCACGCAGGATGTCTTCCTTACTCCTCGCATCATGGGTCGCATCATGGGACTCCGACCTGCTGTCATCTTGCTCTCACTCTCGGTGTGGGGCAGTCTGTTGGGTTTCATCGGACTTATCATCGCTCTTCCCCTCACCACCTTGCTCATCTCGTACTATAGGCTCTTCTTCCTCAAAGAGGGGCATCCTTTGCAGGAGAAGTCCATCGATTCTGCCAATCTGTAGCCCGCTCTCATCTCGGCTTCCTGCAGCCTCTTTTGGGACTTTTATATAACAAGTTTGTTATTTCAACATCACTCTTACCCCCTCGGGGGTTAGGGGACTACTTTTTCAGGGTGAAAAGTATCATCTTGGCGACTCTGATTTCTGCTTGAAATGCCTTATTTTCAGATAAATTGAACTTTTTAACCCCTCATTACCTATTTTAGGTAACAATAGAAAAATCCCTAGAAGGGACCTGGAATCCTGTACACATCTTTGAATTGAAACAATCTTATGACTTGTATAAGTATATACACTCGCAGATAGCAGATTGTGAATCTGAGATAGACCGTCTGCTAAGCGAATATACCCAAGGAAGCGATACCGACATGCAGACCTTTACCCCTACAAAGAAACGTGTCGCAAAGAAAAATGCCATATCGTTCGATGCGGAGAAACATGCATTCTCCCTATGGGGAATCAATGCTATGGAGATTCCTGGCATGAGCCTTGGCGCATTGACAGTACTTATGGGAGAACTTGGTTGTAATTTCACGGAGAAATTTACTTCGGCAAAAAGTTTCTCAAAATGGTGCAACCTTGTGCCCAATAATAAAATATCTGGTGGCAAATTGCTTTCAAGTAGAGTACCCAAGAAGAATAACAGAGTTGGCCAGGCATTCAGACAGTGCGCAAACTCTGTAAAAAGCGCCAAAACAGGACTTGGAGTCTATTTCCGAAGGCAAAAGTCGAAAGGTGGTCATCTGCAAGCTATTGTCGCCACGGCAAATAAAATCGCAAGAATCTTTTACACTATGGTTACCAACAAATGCAAGTTCGATGAAAGTAAAGTTGGACTTGATGAGAAAGAACTTCTTGAAAGGAAGATTTTCTTCGCCCAAAGAACACTTGAGACGCTTAATCTCAAGCTCTCTGTAGCGGAAGGATGATATTGTGTTATATAGGAGGTATCATGAAGGACATCGTGGAACGTGACCAGATCAATCGCGAGAAGGAGCGCCAATGGAAGGAGGAGATGCAGACGAAGGGCTCGAACAAGGACAAGAAGAAACGTCCAGAAGGTCTTATCATACAGAGCGTTAAACCTGACATGACCAATGCGGCATTCGTGCAGCGCATGAAGGAGGCCGAGGAGCACTTCCTCTACACGCAGATGAACGAGATTGACCAGTTTGATGCCCTCAAGACGAGCGCACGGAGCAAGTCGCAGTTCCAGATTATGTGCCTTGCTTTCGACCCTCAGAACTCCTACGGAACCGAGCGCGTGGGTACGGCCAGCGTGAGCGAAACCGTGTGCGTGCGCTTCAACTGGAATGCCTCGACCACCATCCAGAAGGGCAAGGCATACTTCGCCAAGGTGCTGACAGACGGTCCCATCTCGCGCATCAATTTCTGTACCATTCCCGAGCGTCCTATTGGTAGTGACATGCCCGTGTATGGCACCTACGACGAGCGATTCCAGACCGAACTGAAACCCTATATCGACCGCCTCAATGCTGCCCGAGGATTGATAGAATGCACGAAGGCAACGGCACTTGCCCGGAAGCTGATGGAGGAGAATGCTGACTTCGCCCGACTCTCGCAATCGCGTGTGTATGAGAACCTTTCGTTTCGTGGCAACGTCATCGCCTTCCTCAAAGCCATGGTGCTCTACGTGGCGCAGGGCGAGAAGTGGGACAAGACCCTGGAGGACTTCATCCGCTGGTCGGAGCAGTACGACCTGTGGTGCAAGATGAAGTTCTTCGGCGAAGCCATCGAGGACGCTGAGACAGCCACATCAAGCCAGCGCCGTCCCGGACCTCAGAACCTTCTCGCACTCCTCCCCGACGAGTTCACCACTGACGAACTCCAGCACGTGCGTCGCCGCCAGGGAGTCGATAAAACCCCA
>JAZLKL010000081.1:0-27605 GCA_045597585.1 Bacteroidaceae bacterium
TAAGTTCTCTTGGGGTACGGTCATACCCTCCAACTACAACTCCTTGATGCAGAAAGTATCGGGCAATAGCACTCATGCCAATGCCACCTATTCCAACAAAATATACTGCCTTTATGTCCATTCTATATTCTTATTTTGACGTTCTTTTTGCCATTTTCACAACCATTTCGGCTATCAACTCTGCCGAGTCGGGATATGCCATGTTGAGTGCATTGTTTCCGAGGGTTTCCAATAGTTTCTTGTTGGTTACAGTTGCAAGTGCCAAGGGAATGAGTTTTTCTGCAGCCTCTGCATCCTTGACATATAGCGCTGCCTCTCGGTTCACCAATGCCATGGCATTGTGTGTCTGGTGGTCTTCAGCCACATTGGGAGAGGGAACCAGTATGGAGGGCTTTCCTAAGAGGCAAAGTTCGCTGATGCTGCTTGCTCCTGCACGACTAATGACGAGATCGGAGGCCTTGTAGGCTTCGTCCATCTTGGAAATGAAATCGGTCACATATAGGTTGCTGGGTTGCCCTTTCTTTTTCAGTTCATCAGCAATGAGCTGTTTGTAATAGCTGCCCGTTTGCCATATAAACTGTACTGGAGCCTCGGCTATGGTACTCAGGTTTTGTAGTACGCTTTCGTTGAGTGTGCGTGCACCAAGGCTTCCACCCACAAGTAGAACGATGGGGCGGTCGGTTTTCAGTCCAAAGTTACTTGCACATTCCTCCTTGCTTGCTACAATGTTCAGTAAGTTCTGACGAACAGGGTTGCCCGTAAGCACGATGCGCTCTTTTGGAAAGAATCGCTCCATCCCTTCATAGGCCACACATATCTTTTCTGCTTTCTTGCCTAATGATTTGTTTGTAACACCTGCAAATGAGTTCTGTTCTTGGATAAGGCAAGGAATGCCCAAAGAATATGCTGCATTAAGCGTGGGGCTACTGGCATAACCACCTACTCCTACCACGGCTTGGGGGTTAAACTCCTTGATAATCTTCTTTACAATCTTTTTGCTTTTGAAGAAGTCGCGCATCACGCCTATGTTTTTAGGGCTCCAGAGGGGACGTATCAATCCTCTTACGGGGAGTCCCTTTATCTCATACCCGGCTGCAGGTACTTTGGTCATCTCCATTCGTCCTTCTGCACCGATGAAGAGGATGTTGGCCTTTGGGTCAATTTGCTTGATGGCATTGGCAATACTTACTGCAGGGAAGATGTGCCCTCCTGTTCCGCCTCCGCTTATGATGATTCTTAGTTCGTCCATATTATCAAATGAATATATTCTTAAAGCAAAATTCTTAGATCACAACTTGTGGCTGTCAGCGCTGTATGACCCATAATGGATATGTCTTTGAATGCAATAAAGAAATGTTTCTCTATTTTCTCTTTCAATTTGATGACTTACATTTACTGGCCTAACTCTTCCACCTTTCGTGCTGTACGGCTAACGCTCAGAATCATTCCTATGTAGGCACATGTGATGATGGTAGATGTTCCTCCTTTACTTACCAAGGGCAGTGGTTGTCCGGTTACAGGAAGCAGACCTACTGCTACTCCCATGTTAATCAGGGCTTGTAACACCAGCATGAGTGATAGTCCCATTACCAGATAGGCCGGAAATCTTGTGGCGCACTTGTCGGCAATCTTCCATGCTCTGTACAATAAAAATAAGTATAGGAATATCACAAGTATCGCTGCAAGGATACCACCTTCTTCCACGATTATGGCAAAAATGAAATCAGAGTTTGCCATAGGGAGGTAGTCACGTTCCACACTCTTTCCAGGGCCTTTTCCAAATACTCCGCAGGTAGCAATGGCAATTTGTGCGTGGGCTACTTGTTGTTTTTCCTGTACGTTATACAGTTTAGGGTCACTTGGCATTTCGTTGCCGTTTTGCAAACGGTTCACCCAAGTGGGAAGACGATGCAACATAGGTACACTTTCGGCAATGCTGGCGGCAGTTTCCTTGTTCATGGTCTTGCCAATAGTGAATCCTAACAAGCCAATACCGATAAAAGGAAGTGTAAGCCATAATAGTATTTTCTTGGGAGTGCGACCAAACCAAAGCAATGCCACGATGACGCAGTATAGCAGAAATGCAGTTGAGAAGTTCTCAGATGCAATCAGCAGGCACATAATGAAGGTTATTATCAAGGCCAATTTGACACCTGATTTGTGTGCCATTCCCGTTTCCTTGTCACGCATAGTAAGCAAGAAAGCCACAAAACCTATAGTCGATAACTTGGCAATCTCACTTGGCTGAAATGTACGTCCAAATATATGAATCCATCGTCCGGCCCCATTTGTTCTATCACCGGATAGCGAAGCATATAATAACAAGAGGAAGGATACCAATACGAGGCATGCACAAACGGGCTTGTATATTTTACACGGTGCCATGTGAGTAAGCCAAGCCACAAAGATACCAAAGACGACAAAGGTTCCATGCTCGACTACTGGGCTCCAGTACTTTCCAGTTGTGTAACTTGCGATACTTGAGGCACTATAAACCTCTATGATCGAGATGGCGCACAATATAAAGAGTATTATCCAGACAGACAGGTCTCCTTGAAGCCACCCTTTGGTTTTTATTGTTGAAGTAGGAAGTTTCATCTTAATTCATAATTCATAATCCCACAATAACTACTCCGCACGTATGTTTGGAAACTCTCTTTGGATTAGTTGTTCAACACGTATTCCCTAAACTGCTCTCCTCTGTCTTCCATGTTCTTGAAGAGGTCGAAGCTTGCACAACAAGGACTCAGTAATACCGTGTAGCCAGGCTTTGCCATCTTGTTGCAAGCCTCCACGCAATCTTTCATCGAATGAGTGTCAGCCACAGGGATTCCCATACCATCGAAGAAGTCGTGCAGCTTTTGGTTGTCTGCACCCAGATAGACCAGTCCTGCACACTTTTCCTTTACCAATTCTTTAATGGCGGTGTAGTCATTGCCTTTGTCTTTTCCGCCGATGATGAGTATGGTAGGAGTTGTCATACTATCCAATGCATACCAGCAGGCATCTACGTTGGTTGCCTTTGAGTCGTTGATGTACTGTACTCCACCGATACGAGCCACTTTTTCCAATCTGTGCTCCACACCCTCGAAGTCGCTGAGGCATTCGCGCAATTTCTCGTCCGAAATGCCACTCAAGTGAGCGGTGATACCCGCTGCAAGTGTGTTGTACATGTTGTGCTTGCCGCGCAGCGACAGTTCTTCCTGCTCCATGTTGAAAGGAGTTGGCTGCTCTATTACATACTTGCCGTCGGCAATGTAACCAATCATGCCCTCTTTCTTGATGATGCTGAAAGGGCACATGCGTGCTTTTATACCATATTTCTTGAGTTCTTCCTTGATGATGGGATCATCGTTCCAGAATACAAAAGCATCCTGCTCTGTCTGGTTCTGCACGATTCGCATTTTTGAATCGGTGTAGTTCTGCATTGAGTTCTGGTATCTGTCCAGATGGTCAGGGGTAATGTTCAATAGAATGGCGATGTTAGCGCGGAACTCATACATATTGTCGAGCTGGAAGCTTGACAACTCTATCACATAGTATTCGTATTTCTTTCCTTCGGCAATTTGCAATGCCAACGAACGGCCTATGTTACCTGCCAGTCCTACGTTGTAGCCAGCTTTCTTGAATATGTGGTAGATGAGGCTGGTGGTGGTAGTCTTGCCATTGCTACCAGTGATGCAAATCATCTTGGCATCGGTGTATCTGCCGGCAAACTCAATCTCGCTGATGATGGGAATGCCTGCATTCTTTATTTTTACCACCATTGGAGCTTCTTCGGGTATACCGGGGCTCTTGATGACCTCGTCTGCATTCATGATGAGGGATTCCGTGTGCATTCCCTCTTCCCATGCTACTTCGTACTGGGCAAGCAATTCCTTGTAGTTGTCCTTTATCTTGCCCATGTCACTAACGAATACATCAAAACCCTTGACCTTTGCCAGGGCAGCAGCTCCCACTCCGCTTTCTGCAGCTCCTAAAATAACGACTCTCTTGCTCATCTTTTTGTCTCGTCTTTTTTATGGCTTTCCGATTTTTCAGCCAGTTGTTGTTTAGTTTTCTTTTTTTCTTTATCTTACTTTCAGCGTTGCAATGGCCAACGCACACATGATAATGGTAACAATCCAGAAACGTGTGGTAATCTTGGATTCCAGCCAGCATCCTTTGGGCCAGTTAAGGAACACTTTCACGTCGCTACCAAGTTGTCCTGGTTTTACGCGGAATGTATCATGTATAGGAGCACGCTTGAAAACGCGCCACTTCAATCCCTTCTTGTTTCCCATCTTTGCCACCTTGGTCTGCAACATCACGCTTATGCTCTCCATGAAGAACACGAAGCAGAGAATGGGAATGAGGAGCTCCTTGTGCAGGATGACTGCCATTACGCCTACCACACCTCCGATGGCCAATGAGCCTGTGTCTCCCATGAATATTTGTGCTGGGTAGGAGTTGTACCACAGGAAACCGATGAGAGCACCCACAAAGGCCAGACAGAATATTACCAATTCTTCGGTTCCCGGAATGTACATGATGTTGAGGTACTGGGCCATGCTCGTGTGGCTGCTTACGTATGCCAATAGTCCTAAAGCAAACATGATGATGGCCGAATTGCCTGCGCACATACCATCCATTCCATCGTTCAGGTTGGCACCATTGCTAACTGCCATCACGATGAATGTAGTCACCAACACGAACAATATCCAACCAGCAGCTGTCTTATATTCGCCCATGAACGACATTATTCCACTGTAGCTCAGGTTGTTGTTCTTTACGAAGGGGATAGTGGTGTCGGTACTCTTTACTTTTTCCTCGTTATGCACCACAATCTCATGGTTTTCTTTGAGTGTTGTCTTGTTCTCTTGTATAACAGCATCCGGGCTCAGCCACAAGGTAAGTCCTACGCAAAGTCCTACCAATGCCTGTCCTGCCAACTTGAAGATAGGACGCAAACCATCCTTTGTTTTCTTCATCTTGATGTAGTCATCCACAAAGCCTAATGCGCCCAATATGATGATGGTTCCTAACATCAGCAGCATGTAGATGTTGCGCAGACGTCCTAAGAGAAGGCATGGAATTATCGTTGACACGATGATGATGATTCCACCCATGGTGGGCACGCCCTTCTTCTCCACTCCGTATGGATCAATGCTGGCATCACGCTGAGCCTCGCTGGCGTTATGTCGTTTCATCCACTTGATAAAGTATTCGCCAAACCATGCAGAGATGATAAGCGAAAGCACCAGAGTCATCAAACCACGGAATGAAATGTACGACCACAGATGTGAACCTGGGATTCCGTATTCTTCGAGATATCTGAAAAGGTAGAATAACATGTTTTAAATTCCACTCTCGCCTCCCAAGCGAAGAAGCTTTGTGCTGACGAGATTTTTGTTGGGGGTTATACTTAATTGAACTTGTAAAATATCGCTCTTGGGTTTCCTTGATGTGTTGGATTGCTCCATGATCCCGGTTCCCTTTATCTTATTGGGCAGAAGTGGGATTCGGGTATCCGAATGCTTCCCGTATTACCTCGTGGTCATCGAAGTGGTATTTCACTCCTTTGATAATCTGGTAATCCTCGTGTCCCTTGCCGGCCACCAGTATCACGTCACCAGGTTGTGCCATCATGCAGGCTGTACGTATGGCCTCTCTGCGGTCAACAATGGTGATGACTTTCTTTTTCTGTTCCTCGTCCAATCCTGCCAGCATGTCGTTGATGATGTCCTGTGGCTCCTCGTTGCGTGGATTGTCGCTTGTGATGATGACACGGTCGCTATGCTTTACCGACTCTTGTGCCATAAGTGGTCGCTTGCCCTTGTCACGATTGCCACCGGCACCACATACTGTCCAGCATTGTCCTTTCTTTTGCAATACTTCGTTGATGGTGGTCAGTACGTTGACAAGTGCATCGGGCGTATGGGCATAGTCTACGATGGCTGTTACGCCTTCCTTGCTGCGTATGCTCTCAAATCGTCCGTTGACGGGCTTCATGGTGCTTAGTGCCACCAATACTTCTTCCTTGCTGTGTCCCATCATGCGTGCTGCTCCATAAACAGCCAGCAGGTTTGATACGTTGAACCTGCCTACGAATTGCACAAATACCTCTTTGCCGTCCATCTCAAGGTTCATACCATCAAAGCCTTCCTCCAGTATCTTTGCCTTGAAGTCGGCAGCCGAACGTAGCGAATACGTCTTTACCGTGGCTTTTGTGTTCTGCACCATCACCATGCCGTTTTTGTCGTCGGAGTTTACTACTGCAAATGCTTCTTTGGGTAGCATGTCGAAGAATCCCTTCTTTGCATCTCGATAGTTCTCGAACGTCTTATGATAGTCAAGATGGTCGCGGGTGAGGTTGGTGAATAATGCACCGTAGAATGTCAGGCCACCGATGCGCTTCTGCACCACGCTGTGGCTGCTCACTTCCATGAAGGCGTATTCGCAGCCTTCGTCAGCCATGCGTCCCAGCAACTGATTCAGCGTGATAGGGTCGGGGGTTGTACATTCCGTTGGTATCGGGGTTCCGTCGATATAATTGCATACCGTGCTGCAAAGTCCACATTTGTACCCGAACTGTCTGAACATGTTGTACAGAAGGGTGGCAATGGTGGTCTTTCCATTGGTGCCCGTCACGCCTACCAACTTCATGCGTTGTGTGGGATTGCCGTAGAATCGTGTGGCCAGCTGTCCCACTACATCTTCTGTATTGGCGTACTGAACGAAGCAAACGCCTTCGCTCAATGAGTCGGGCATATTCTCGCAGATGATGACTGAAGCCCCCAGCTCGATGGCTTTGTCAATATAGTTGTGTCCGTCACTCACGGTTCCACGCATGGCAACAAATGCACTTCCGCTCTTAACTTTTCGAGAGTCGATTTCAATGCTTGTCACCTCTACCTCGCCATTGCCAGTAATCTTCAATGGGGTAGTCTCTTCAATAAGTTGCTTCAGTATCATAAGCGTATTTTTAATTCTTTACTCAATTTTGTCACTTTCCAAAAGACAGTTGCACTACTGTTCCTTCTTTAACCGCTGTACCTGGGCTGATGCTTTGTGCGGTTACGCGTCCTGCCCCGGTGACTTTGGCTCTCAATCCCACGGTTTGCAAGGCAAATACAGCATCACGTGCTCCCATACCCAGCACACTTGGCATTTTGCCTTTCTCTACGGGAATCTCAGCCAATTCCGTCTTCCCGTTCCCCTCGTTTGCATTGCTCCAAGTGTAAGCGCTGGCTTTCGACTTGTTTGTCGTAACCTTTGTGGTGTAGGACAGGTTTAACTCATTCAGCACCATCTCGGTCTCCTTGGTGTTTCCGTTCTTGATGGAAGGGTGCATTTTTGCGGTACTGTCACATGCTTCGGAAGGTATTCTGTGATTCAAGCCTGATGCCATGATGGCACGAGCTATTTCTGCAAATACAGGTCCGCAGTGTCCTCCACCCGAGGCAGGCATACCATATTTGCGGATGCACACCAGACAAGTGTACTGAGGATCATCTGCAGGGAAGAAGCCGCAGAAACTGATGAGGTAACGTACGGTGCCAGTATGGTAGCCTTTTCCACCGCTAGCTGCAATCTGTGCGGTACCCGTCTTGCCACATACCTTGAAGGGACAGCGTGCCTTTTTGCCAGTTCCGTTGGGTGCACTCACCACGTTTTCCAGTATGTCGTATATCTCATTCAGGGTAGATTCTTTGCACATTTTCTCTCTTAGCACCTCCACGGGGAACTCTCTTACCACTTTGCCTTCCTTCATCTCGGCTTTTACGAAACGAGGGCGCAGCAATTTGCCGTGGTTGGCGATGCCGTTGTAGAATGCACAGGTGCTGATGGGGGGCAATAGTGACTCATAACCGATGCTCATCCAAGGCAAAGTGGTATTTGTCCATACTTTCTTGTTGTCTGGATCTTTCTTCATAATGGCGTCATGTGAGCCAGGGATGGGCAATTCCAATGGAATACCTGCACCAACTCGCTCAAGTCCCTTTGCGAAGTCTTGGGGACACTTGGCATAGCACTTTTCTATGAGTTTGCTTACACCCACATTCGAACTCTGTTCCATTACCGTCTTTACATCGATGGTTCCGAAACCGCCTTTTGTGGCCCAGTTCCAGTCTTTCATAGCGATTGAGCCTAGTTGCCATTTTCCGTTTCCTGTCTCTACCTTTGTGTTCTTGGTGAATTTTCCGTCATCAAGGCCCACCATGATGCTGGCGGTCTTAAAGGTGGATCCTGGCTCCATGCGCTCTGCCACGGCATAGTTCATAATCTCGGCATAGTCTCCGCCTTCCAATCGACTCATGTTGACAATTGCTTTTACGTCACCCGTCTTGGCCTCCATCACAATCACGATGCCCATCTCTGCACTCAGGTTCTTCAGCTGCTTCATGATAGCTTTCTCTGCTATGTCCTGAATGTTCACATCGATGGTTGTCATGATATCGTTGCCGTTGACAGGAGCCAGGTCCGTGAAATCCACACGGGCATTTCTTATCTTCGTGTTGTGTTTCACACCGTCTTTACCACGCAGAATAGAGTCGTATGCCAGTTCAATGCCATTCTTGGCCACGCGGTCAGAATCTTTGTACAAGGTTCCTAGCGTACGGCTTGCCAAACTTCCATAGGGCTTCTTTCTTGTCATGGTCTTGTCGCCGTGGAAGCCACCCTTGTATGAACTTTCGCAAAGCAGAGGCAGTTTCTTGCAATCTTGGTATTCGATGAACGAGGCCATGTGTCGTGGTAGGATGCACCATCCGTTCTTTTTCTTGCTGAATCCTTCATGTAGTCGGTTGCGGAAGAAGTCCTCCGTGTAGTCGGGGAAGATGGCATGTAGTCCTATGGCGATGCTGTCCAAGTCGTGCACAAAAGCACTGTCGCGCCACTTCTGTGCCTTCTTGCGTGCTATACTGTCTTTGTCGATGACCTTGAAGTCTATGCAAAGGCGGTACTCGGGTACGCTACCCACGAGCAGACGATAGTTGCTGTCGTATATGTTGCCACGGATGGCAGGATCCACAATGTCTCTCTTTGTGAATTGCTTGCGCACCTCCTCCCAATAGTCGCGTTTCGAGAGCATGGTGTACAATGCTGTTCCTGCCACTACAGTTCCTACAAGGCAGAACAGAAAGAAGGCCAAGCGGAAACGCTTAATGCCCGTGTTTGGCTTGGTGGCTTTTCTTCCACCATTCTGCTCGTTCATTGTGTCCTTGTTGCTTGCCATTTTGGTTTATAATAATGTATATTATATGTTCTTTTGAATTTCTCTTTGTCCATCCTTTCCAGAGAAGACTTTCTTCTGTCCGTTTCTCTGTCGGTGTGGAAGACGGAGAGGTGAATTATTTATCCGCTCTGATGATGAAGGGAGCCTGCTTGCTGTATGTGAGCGTGGTGTCTCCAAGCTGCTTCAGGCGATTCTCTATCTGGCTCTGACGAGTGCTGGTGGTCAGTTCGCTGAAACGTGTCAGCCACTTGTACCTCACCTCAGCCAGCTCTTTTCTTAGCTGATTCTCCTCTATCATCTCCTGCTGAGCCTGATAACGGTTGGTTACAAACGCCAACAAGCATGCAAAGACAGTCAGAAGGAACGACCAGTTTCGTTTGAACCAAGTTCCATCTATGTGGAAACTCTTGTATAGGTCCTTTATGTTGGTGATGTTGTTTTCTCCCTCATTGCTCAGAAGCGCGTTCGCAAACCTGTGCCTTTTCTTTCGGGGTACATCTTCCTCCTCGCAGTCGTCGGCATTCGCATCGTCCAACAGCTCCTCGTCCAACAGTTCGTCGTCGAGCTCTTCCAATTCTGGTTTTTCTATTTTCTTGCTCATACCTTTTCTGCTATTCTTAGTTTTGCGCTTCTACTGCGTGGATTTTCTTGTTGTTCGTTCTCGGAGGGTGTCATTACGCCTTTTTTTACGGGGCGTAGTGGTGAGAGCAGATTGCCGAAGAAGTCTTGTTCCGTCTTGCCCTCAATGTTGCCACTCTTCATGATGTTCTTCACCATGCGGTCTTCCAGCGAGTGGTAGGTCAATACTACCAGCCTTCCCCCAGGCTTCAGCACCTCGATGGCGCTGTTGAGCATTTGTCTCAAGGCTTTCATCTCGCCGTTCACTTCTATGCGTAGGGCCTGGAATACTTTGGCAAGGTCTTTCTTCTCGCGGTCCCTGCCCAGAAGAGGTTTCATAAGGTCGGCCAGCTGACCGGTGGTCTTTATCTCGGCCTCCTTGCGTGCCTTAATCAGCGTGGCTGCCAGTTTGCGGCTGTTCTTCATCTCTCCGTACAGGTAGAAGATGTCTGCCAGTTGCTCCTCGCTGTATTCGTTGACTACCTTGGCTGCGGTCAGTTTGGCAGCTTGGTTCATTCGCATGTCAAGGGGAGCGTCGTAACGGAATGAGAATCCTCGTTCCCCCTCGTCGAAGTGATGACTGCTTACGCCCAGGTCTGCCAGTATGCCGTCCACACCATCCACCTCGTAATACTGCATCCAGTTCTTGAGGAAGCGGAAGTTGCTCCTTACGAAGGTAAAGCGCTCGTCCTCCATGGCACCCTTCATGGCATCGATGTCTTGGTCGAAGCCGTAGAGGTGCCCTTCCTTGCCAAGTCTGTCCACAAGGGCACGGCTATGACCACCGCCACCGTATGTCATATCCACATAGATGCCGTCGGCTTGGATGTTGAGTGCTTCAAGCGACTCTTCCAGCATTACTGGTTTATGGTAGGTTTCGCAGTTCATAACTTAGTTTTACGAGGCTTTTTAAATGGTTCTTAAATGGTTCTTTGACATGCCTTAAAGGCGCGTGGTGGAAGGACTCTCTTGCAAGTCCTCCTTGCCTACTCAATCCTCCCTCTCCCCGTTGGGGGTGGAGGGAATGGCGTGAGTGCTTTAAATTCTGTGTGAAGGTTTCTACTTTGGGTCAATGGAGCTATTCTTCCTCGGGTTTGCCTGTAGGTCGAACAGGGGCAAAAAACTCATCTCTTTTCTCTCTCGGAGCCACAAATCCTTAGTCGGTAGCCTTACTCTATCGGGTGAGGGGCTTTTGCTGCGATGGGCGTGGCTTAGTCTGTGGCATTGAATAATGCTTCCAGGTCGTCAGCAAAGGCGTCATAATCTTCCACGATGTTCTCGGCTGTCTGTCTGCTCCAGATCTCAATGGTGTTGTCCATACCGATGAAGCGGACTTCGGAAGTGATGCCTACTCTTTCAAGATAGCGTTTGGGTATGAGTATGCGACCATCGCTGTCGAGCGAGACGTTCTCCGATTCTGCCACGACGGAACGCAGCACGGCGCGCCCTTTGCGGTCAAACGGATTGGTGTGTTGGGTAAGCTCGTCAACCATAGTGTTCCACACCGATAGGGGGTAGAGCACCAGACACTGCTTCTGGAAAAAGTCGGGACGTAGTATCAGTCCCTCCTCCCTCTCGGCGAGCAGTATCTTGCGAAATGCTGCGGGCAGAAATACTCTGCCTTTTGCATCGGCTTTGGCGTCTGAATTACCTGTGAATCGCATACGTGTAACCTATTTCTTGCTGATTTCGGTGCAAATTTACTAAATTCCCCACAATTCCCCACATTTTTTGAAAAAAAAATCAATATTATTTTTCAACAGCCTGTTCATAACTCAAGATAAGGGGTGTTTTGTGCCGTTTTTAACTCTTTTAAAATGTTGATAATCTCGCTATTTTGTGTTTATGTTGAAGAATTAGTGTATGTTGTTTTGTTTGGTGGGGAATTTTCCCTAACTTTGCCTCCGAATAGCCTTATTTGTATTGGTTGATGCGCAAAAACTGGTATAAATACGTGGCGAGATTTTATAACATAATGAAGTTTAATAAATATGTATTAATAGTATGTAGAGGTTAGAATACAGGGGCAAGCCAATGGTTTTACCCATAGGTGGCGTTTTGGCTGTCGTCCTTCATTCAGTGCCTTATATGCGTTCAGTTAAGAAGGTATAGAGCTTCAAGTAGTCCTGAAGAATGTCGTAATTCGGATAGTCAAACCTGAATGGTTTACGTTTGCCTGTGATTAGTTCTGTTCATAGAGGCGCTTATAGAACTCACCTTCTGGATGTGTTCGGGACAGAGTATAACAAACTAAACCGATGAACAGGTATGGCACATACAGCAACCAGGGTGCACCCTACTTTCACTCAGTTGGGTTACGTCTGGCTTACGTAAAAACACGTAAGCCAGACGTAAGCCAACTGAGTGAAACAAGAGTGAAACTTGGAGGATGATAGAAGGGAAATTGAAAGGAAACAGATGGGGAAAAGAAGGAAGATAGAAGGGTAATTGAAGAATAGCTTTACCCTATGGGCGTTCCGGCTCTTCCAAACAATCCGGCTCTTCCTGATTTCTTAACTCCACATTCAAATAACTTAGCCAACTATTTGCAAACTCCGTTTTGCAGGTTTCAACAAAAATGCAAGTCAATAGCTTGTGAAACTCGAATTAAATAACATAAAAAATACTAATATGAAAAATCGTTCTTCTCATTCTGGTGGCGTTTGCCTCCTTCAGTCAGACTTTAATCAGTTCACCACAACCTTGTCAAAATGGGCGAGTGGTTTGTGCTCTCACTTTAGTGGTTTGGGATTCCTTGTCCTGTTTCTGTCTTTGTTGTTCTGCTTAGGTGTCAATGCCAAGAAAGAAAAGCGTGCGGTAGTGCGTATTGAGACCTCGGCAGGCGTTATTCGTGTTGCCTTGCTGGATGAGGCTCCCATTCATCGGGATAACTTTCTCAAGTTGGTTGAAAGCGGTCATTATGATGGCACACTTTTTCATCGTGTCATCAATGAGTTTATGATTCAAGGCGGTGATCCTGACAGCAAGACGGCTCAACCAGGACAATTGTTGGGTGAGGGTGGCGTTCCCTATACTCTGGCTCCAGAGTTCCTTCTCCCTGACTATTATCATTTGCGCGGAGCTTTGGCCGCTGCTCGTGAAAGTGACGATGTGAATCCTGAGATGCGCAGTAGCGGAAGTCAGTTTTATATTGTTACGGGTAAGTCTTTCGGTCCATCCAGTCTTAACAAGGAACGAGCCAAATTGGCTGATAAGGGTATTGAAATGACAAGAGAGATGTACGATGACTATCTGCAGTATGGTGGTGCTCCTCACCTTGACGGTTCCTATACGGTTTTTGGTCAAGTAATTGACGGAATGAAAGTTGTGAATAGCATACAGAAGGTGAAGACAGATGCCAACGACCGACCCGTAGAGGATGTGAAGGTGCTTCGTATGGTGGTCGAGCAACGCTCTCTCAAGGCAGAGAACTCCAAGACTTCTTCGCGCAAATAGTTCTTGTCTTCCATTTACTAACGTCTGTATTTACTTCGTGTGCGCGTATGCGTACATAATATGTAAAACGCGCACACACATACGCATACGCGCACATGAGTTTTTACTTTGGCAAATTTAGTATTCTACCTCTAGCTCATCCCATTCGGAGGGGGATGTGTAAGGCAATGTGAATTCTTCCGGGAACCAGTAGTAGTGCGTCAGGTTACGTAAGCCTATAGTGCCGAAAAACCGCTGTACTGTTCCTTGAAACATTACGCAATGCAAGTGGTGGTGGGGATTGTTTGAAAGAGCTACGCTTCCTTTTAGTTTGGTTGTGCTTAACTCGACGGGCATGCAATGAGAGACGTTGCTGCAATTGCGGTCAGAAGAGACGAGAATGTTTGAAGTGTATTCGAATGGGGGTGTGAAGCAAGCGTTCGACAGGCTTCGGTAGGTTTCGCCTACGGCATATCCAATAATCCAAACTTGTTCACCCATCCATTCGTCACCGTTGTCTTGTAACTGCTTTACGGTGAGAGGAGACTCCATAGTGCCGTGTCCATAGGACAAGGGCTCGGCAATTTCCAAAGAGGAAGAAGTGTCCTCTTGGCTTTTGTCGTTACTTATCTCTATGTGCTCACACGAGGTGAGTACAAAGAGGGATGTGAAAAGAAAAAGTGTGGTGAAAAAACGCTTCACGTTAATCTTCTCCTTCGAAACTATCTTTGAAGTCACGGAATTTCTCCTTGAAGTGGTGGTCTTTGCGGTCGTACCACATGTAGATGTAAACTACAAGGTCGAAAAGAAGCCAGATAATTAGTGCGGTCAACATAGGCTGTATGTTTTGATGGATTGATGTTATGGTTTCCTCTAATATCTCCCTTTATGGAGGGGTTTGACGTAAGGATGGCGTGTCGTGCTGTTCCAAACAATATCGTGATGAATGGCATGGCAGGAACACGTTTAATTTGTTTTGCCCTACAACTGCAAACCGTCCAGCATCTGCATGTAGGTTGCGAGGGCATCCTTTATCTCGCCAAGCATGATGTATTCGTCTGCTGTGTGACTGCGACGACTGTCTCCGGGTCCCATCTTCATAGTGGGGAAGGGCATCAAGGCTTGGTCGGAGAGCGTTGGGCTGCCGAAAGGCTGCTTGCCAAGCTGTAGGGCTCGTTGCAGCAGAGGGTGACTCATGTCGATGCGACTGGAGTTGAGACGGAAAGAGCGTGCCTTGACGTCGCTTTTGACGTTTTGACGCACTATGTCGTAGATCTCCTCGTTACTGTAGCATTCGTTGCTGCGCACGTCCACCGTAAAGGTACATTGGTCGGGAATCACGTTGTGCTGAGTGCCGGCGTTGATGATGGTCACAGTCATTTTCACAGGCCCTAAGAGATCGGTTGCCTTGGGCAACTGGTATGTGCTGAACCATTGTATGTCTTCGATGGCATGATGGATGGCGTTGTCGCCCTCGTTGCGTGCAGCATGTCCTGCCTTGCCGTGGGCGGTGCAGTCGAGCACCATCAAACCCTTTTCTGCAACGGCGGGTTGCATGCCTGTGGGTTCACCTACCAGTCCCACCGAGATAGGGGGCAAAAGAGGGAGTACGGCGCTGATGCCATTCTGCCCACTTACCTCCTCCTCTGCCGAAGCCACAAAGATGAGGTTGTAGGTCTGGGGTGTGTTGCGCAAGGCAACGTATGTGTGAAGCAGGGTGACCAGCGAAGCTCCGTCGTCGTTGCTTCCGATGCCGTAAAGGTGTCCGTCCTCAGTCAACTCTGGCTCGTTGGGGTTGCGTGTCCATGCGCTGACAGGGCGAACGGTGTCGATATGGGCATTGAGCAAGAGGGTAGGACGATTGGCATCATAGCCCGGAGCTATCTCCCACAGGTTGTTGTGCAGGCGCTGTGGAGTGAGTCCGAGCTGACGCATCTCCTGCTCGAAGATGTCAGCTGCGGCTGTCTCGTCACGGCTAACACGTGGTGTAGCTATGAGTTTCTTTAATAGTTCTATGCAAGAATTCATCATACTATTTGTTATTTGTGGGAGTTAACTGGAGTTGGCGGGTAGTTCCGCTTCGCTCAGCAAGTTAACAGTTCTCGTTCATTACCTACCTATCCATCCCTCGGGATTGAGCTTGGTTGTTTCCTTGCGAAGCTGGAAGTGTAGTACGCATTTGCCTTCGTCATTGGCGGCTACGGCACCGATAAGGTCGCGTGTATGTATCTTCTGACCACGGCTGACGATGACCGATGAGAGGTTGCAATATACTGATATGTAGCTGCCATGGCGTACCAGTACGCCCTTGGTTCCGTAGAACTGGAATACGGCTGTCACCTCGCCATCGAATACGGCACGTGCACGTGCTCCCGACTTGCCGATATAGTTTACACCCTTGTTGTCAAGTTGTACGTTCTTCATACCAGGAACGTTGTAGGTTCCAAATCGCTCACCCAACATATAGCTGCCTGTGATAGGAACGGGCAGACGACCTTTGTTTTGTTCAAACGAGCCGTTGATGGCCTTTTCCTCTGGTGTAATCCACTTGCCAGCGTTGTCATTGCCACTACTGCCCGAACTGCCTCCACGTTTGCGTGAACGTGATGCTTCCACCTCGGCAGCCACCACCTGGTCAATCTTTCTGTTGAGCTCGGCCAGTTGGTTACGTTGCTTCTTGAGCTGTGTCTGCAGGCCCTTCTGCTTGTTGTCAAGGTTGGCAATCTGTCGTTGCTGCTCTACCTGTTGCACACCCAGTTCGTGGCGCTCCACCATGACGTTGCGTATGAGTTCGTTCATCTCGCTCTTGGCAGATAGAAGGTCGTTCTGCTTGCCCAGCAACTGACTTTGCTTGACAATGAGTTCCTCGCCCATGTTGCGCAGGATGGATGCAAAGTAGTTGGTGTTGCGGGCGCGACGGCTCATCTGCGAGAAGGTGCGTGCCGAGAGGACGAAAAGGGTAGGCGACTGTATGTGCCGGTATGCGCGGGCCATGCGAAGGGCTCGTGCAAACTTCTCGCGTTTCTCTTGCAGTTTGACATCTACGCTGTTTACCTCACCTTGCAGGTTTGCCATCTCTTGGTCAAGCTCACCCATGCGTACTTCGGCCTCACGTATGCCGTTAAGGCGGGTCTCCATCTGCTCGTTGATCATCTTGGAGGTACGCTGGTGCGAGTTAAGGTCCTTGCGCGTCTTGTCAAGTTCCTGCTGCGATTTCTTCAGCTCCTTCTGAAGCTTGTCGCGCTGTTTCTGCAAGTCGCGTACCTTCTTGCTGTTCTGGGCATCGACCGAGATAGCAAAGGCTAATAGGGATAGTATGAGGAATAGACGACGCATAGATTAGTTTGATAAACTCAGAATCTGTCGGAATGCCGCATCGATGGTGACCTGACGAATCTTTTTTGTGTCGATGTTGGTGCGGGTATCTTTCCACTTCTCGTCTGTACGCAGGCGTGAGAGCTGCAGTTCAGCCGAGACGGTAGTATTCTTGATGGTGGCGCTGATCTTCATCTTGTCGGGGAAGTCCTTGTTGTTCAGACGAGCCCAACCGTTATAGTTCCAGCGCATCGAACCACCGTTCTCTCCGTCGATGTGGGTCTGCTCAAGCATGCCAGTGGTGGCATTGGTGATGAACTTCACGACGAGCTGCTTGGTGGTGTGGGTGAGCGTGATGTTCTTGCCGTCCTTGTTTTGGGCAAACTGGCTTGCCGTGGGACGCTCGTCTGACTGACCCGGTGCAAAGAGCTCGTTCCAGAACAAAGCCTGGAAGGTGAAGAAGTCTATGTTGTTGCGCTTGAAGAAGTCCACATCCTTGTAGTCCACTTTGACGTATTGCTTGCCGATGCGGTTGAGTATGAGCATGTAGTCTTGTGTGAACTCAATGCGTCCGGCTTCCACGAAACCGAATACCTGGAGCGACATCTGGATGACGTCGTTGCGCTTCATTTTGAGGTTTCCTCCCACGCTGAGCGACTGCTTTCCTGCTTCGATGTCAAGACTCATACGGCAGGTTACCTGCTGCTGGTTGACGCGGTTGGCATTGAGACGTTCTACTATCTCTGTGCTTTCAATAGCCGAACCGGGATTTTCGACTACTTGCTTTGCCTTCTTGGAACACGAAACCGTGAGCAGGGCAATGGTGAGGATGGGAATTAACCTGATGATTCTTTTCATTTCTTAAAGTATTTGCGTTTTTTTATTTTCTTGTTGAGTAAAGCGTTCTTTGTGCCTGGCTCGGTCTTTTGGCGAGCCAGCTGCCAAAGGCGTACGGCCTGGTCGGCTTGTCCGCATTGGAAGTAGATGTCGCCCGCATGCTCCAGTACCGTGGCGCTTACATCCTCCCCGGCCAGCAGGGTGGAGTCGGCCTGAGCTGGATCTACGACGCGATCCATGTAGATGCGTGCCGTGGTGTAGTCTTCCTGAACGAAGAGCACCCAAGCGTAGGTGTCGAGGAAGGTCTTGTTGGTCGGTTCTGCCTTGATTGTCCGGTAGCTCATCTTCTCAGCCTTCTCGAGTTGGTCGCCCTTGAGAGCCAGATAGTAGGCATAGTTGTTGAGGCACGACACGTTGTCGGGGGTGTAAACCAGACAAGAGTCGTAGGCCTGGTATGCCTCATTCTGGTTTCCCAGTTCGTGTTGCACGTCACCCAGCAGCTCGTACACGTCGCCCAGGATGTCTGGGCGCGATTCTTCGTCTGCTTGTCGGATAGCGGTGGTAAGTGCGGCTGCCGATTCCTGCAGTTTCTTTTGCTGGGCAAGCGAGAGCGCAAGGTAATAGTGGAAAGCCAGTTCGCTGGGATAGTATATGAGTGCATTCTGGCAGAGTTCTCCCACACGTACGATGTCCCCCTTCATGGCATAATGACGAAGCAAGTCCTGTAGTGTCTGCATGTTGGATGGGTCGACTACCAGGATACGTTCCATGATGGGTACCAGTTCGTCCTCCTTGGCATTGTGGATGTAGAGGCGGTAGGTCATGTACATCTGCAGGAATGACACATCGGGCTTCTCGGGTGCCAGCAGGATGGCAAACATCCGTTCGGCATGCACTCTGCGGGTAGTGTCCTGGAAGGCCTCGCGCACTACGGAGCTAAGCGCGTTGATGCGAAGTGAGATGTCGGCATGCTCGTTGAGCACTACCGAGTCGCGTGCCTCGCGAAAACGTACGGTGTCGCCCACGAGCAAGTGGTATTGCAGGCGTGACGTTTGCAGCATGACGTTGTGCGGGTCGATGCGCTCCACCTTCTCGTAGGTGGCCAATGCGCTGTCGGGCATGCCAGCCGTCATGTATTGGTCGGCGAGGAGCAACAGGCTGCTGGCGTCATAGGGGTACTCCTTGCATAGCGTCTTGAGTTGGTTGAAAGCCATGGCGGTATCGCCCATGTCGAGGTAGAGCGCATATTTCTGGTTGGCAATACGCGTGTTGTTGCCTTGCAGCAGTTGTATGCGGTCGAGCACATGGATGGCATCCTCGGTGCGTCCTCCCGACTTGTAGAGCTGAAACAGCTGTGCCAGTATGTCGGTTCGCTTGGTTTGTATCTTCGACATCTGCTCAAGGATGGGCACGGCCTCTTCCATCTTGTGGAGCGAGAGGTAGAACGAAGCCAGGGTCTCCATGTACCAGGGGTTCTTGGGGTCGTTGCTTACGGCACGCTTGAGCAGGTCCAGCGCCGTGCTGTCTTTTCCGATGCTCATGTGCAGCAGAGCCATGTCGAAGTTGGAGGCAGGGTCGTTGGGGTTGATGTCGAGACAATGCCTGAGGGCCTCGGCCATAGCAGAAAGCTTGTCTTGTGCTTTGTATTGCTGGGCAGCGAGGTAGTAGTAGGTGAGGCGTCGTTGTGCCTCCCCGTCATCGCTCGCGTGCGCATCATCCGCACGCGTATAAGAAAATAAGGCACATGGCATCAAAGCCCATGCAACGAGCATGAGCACCCATTTGCTTATGTTTTTTGTGGTAAACATTGTTCTGAATGTTACGTTGGGTGGGTGTCTCTAGTAGCTCCAGATAAATCTGAAGCCCTAGAAGATCTCGATGTTATTTTCTTCCACTATGTCCAAATCCGCCGTCACCTCGCTCCGTCTCGTCGAGCACCTCGGTCAGTTCCCATTCCGCCTGCTCGTGTCGGGCGATGACCATCTGGGCAATGCGCTCCCCGTCTTGGATGACAAAGGGCTCCTGTCCAAGGTTGATGAGTATCACCCCAATGAGACCTCTGTAGTCGGCGTCGATGGTGCCGGGTGTGTTGAGTACGGTGATGCCGTGCTTCAGGGCCAAACCGCTTCGGGGGCGTACCTGAGCCTCGAATCCGGCAGGCAAGGCGATGCGCAATCCCGTGGGAACCAAGGCGCGTTGCAAGGGCTGCAGGGTGATAGGCTCATCGAGGTTGGCTCTTAGGTCAACTCCAGCCGATTGCTCGGTGGCATACTGGGGTAGGGGGTGGTGTGACTCGTTTATGATTTGTACTTTCAAGTGTATAATATTTTATGGTTTTCAATTGCTCCGCAAATAACCGTTTTTGTGGAAATTGGGGAGTGTGATTGATTTCTTCCTGCAAATTTACGGCAAAAACGTGTACCCAAAGGGTACCAACCCGTTTTGTTTTGTTAAAAGAGGCGAAATTTTCGCTTATTTGTTTGGCGGTTTGAGTATTTTGTGCTAAATTTGCATCGTGAAAAGAAGTATAACCATATTGTGTTTTATGGCATTTGCTTTTTGCCTTGTGATTGCGAAAAGCATGTCTGCAACCGATGACAAGCGTTGTGCAAAGGCTGACTCATCGCGTGTGCATGGTGTGGTTATGACTGACAAGAAGGTGAAGGGCCGTGAGGCTTCGCTCAATGGTTCGAGGATGGCCTCTTCCACATTCCCAGTTCACATGAAGGTGCAAGGGGGTGCTTTGTGTGTTACGAGCGACTTCAGCCAGTTGCTTCCCATCTATACCCGTGGGGGAACCTTCTACATGGCTTTGCGATTGAACAAGGGACTTAATTGGCTGAATGGTTTGCCAAAAGGTCGCTATCTCATCAATAATCAACCCATCAGCATTCCCTGATGGGTTTTGTTTTTTTGAGGAGGGGTGAGTGCAATTAAACCTTAAAGGGCGTGTGGTCTTCTGGATATCCTGGACATTCCGGGTTGTCCGGAATTTCCAGATTGTCCAGAATTTCCAGATTGTCCAGAACTTCCGGAATGTCCGGGATATCCGAATTATCCGGGCCATCCAGAGGTCGCCTGCTATGGGGCTTTGCATCAGGCTCTTTCCCATTGCCTGTTGCTCGTTTTTGTTCGCATTTCCCCGTTGTTCTCCCGAGGTTCTTCCGAGGATCCTACACAAATTTGTGGAGAATCGTGGAGGAAAGTCGGGTGAAAGTTGTGCGCAGCCCATAGCTCTCAGCCCATAGCTCTCAGTTCATAGCTCTCAGTTCATAGTGCTTAGTTCATAGTTTGCATTGTGTTTTTCTCCGTTTTCTTGTTCACATTTGGGCTGTTTTGTGGCAAAGTGATGCTTTTTTTGTATTTTGTGGGCGTTTTATTCTTGTTTTTAGAAGAGATTGATTACTTTTGCATAATAAATTAGGATGAAAATACAAGCCATGGCTGAGGATATAAAATCAGGAAATAATTCAGAGGAAGCAGGTAATGTGAAAAGCGACAAACCTGTCTCCGAAATTGATTTAGACAAGATAGTGGCTGAAAGAGCCGGAAAAAAGGTTCCTAAGTTTGTCGTGAATTGGCTGAAGAAATTCATTCATCAGGAGTTCATCAATGTATATCTTCGCAAGCGGTATGTAGGAGTGGATTTCTGTACGCATGCTGTCGAGTATCTGGGAGTGACCGTTGATGTCAAGGGTACGGAAAACCTGCCCCACGACGATCGCTACTATACGTTCGTGAGCAACCACCCATTGGGTGCTATTGATGGCGTGACCTTGGGAAGTGTGCTCGGACAGGCTTATGACGGCAAGGTGAAGTATCTCGTGAACGACTTGCTGATGAACCTTGAAGGACTGGCTCCCTTGTGTGTCCCCATCAACAAGCTGGGCAAACAGGCTCGTAGTTTCCCTGCTATCGTGGAGAGCGCCTTTGGTGGCGAGAACCATGTCATCATGTTCCCTGCCGGATTGTGCTCGCGCAAGAAGAAGGGTGTGATTCGTGACCTTGAATGGGGCAAGACGTGTGTGACGAAAAGCATACAGCATAAGCGCGACATCGTGCCTATCCATTTCGAGGGTGCCAATAGCAAGCGGTTCTATCGTGTGGCCAACATCTGCAAGTTCCTGCACTTGAAGTTCAATCTTGCCATGCTGTACCTGCCCGATGAGATGTATAAGAGTCGTGGAAAGCATTATACGGTGCATATCGGAAAGCCTATCCCCTATGAGACTTTCGACAAGAGCAAGTCGGCCAAGGAATGGGCGCAGTGGCTCAAGGAAAAAGTGTATGAAATTAACTAACTTTATTTGATTATTTACGATTTGACAATTAAATATCCCCTTACAGGTCTGAATGCAACAGCAAGGACTTCCTCTCTTTGGGAGAGGGTGGGGGAACACAAACTATGGAACAGATTATAGACCCCATACCTGTGGAGGTGCTGAAAAGCGAACTAACAGAAGAAAAACGTCTTAGGTTTACCAATAAGAGTAACAACGAGATTTATATCGTGACTTGGCAAGACTCGCCCAATGTGGTGCGTGAGATTGGCCGTTTGCGTGAGATTGCCTTCCGCGATGCGGGCGGTGGCACGGGTTTGTCACTCGACCTGGATGAGTACGACACAATGGAGAATCCCTATAAGCAGCTGCTGGTGTGGGATCCCGAGGCAGAGAAGATACTGGGAGGCTACCGTTATATACTGGGCCCTGACGTACAGCTCGACGACAAAGGACAGCCCATTCTGGCTACCTCGCACATGTTCCACTTCTCCGACCGCTTCATGAAGGACTATATGCCCTATACCATTGAGTTGGGACGTTCGTTCGTGACGCTTGAATACCAGAGTTCGCGCCTGGGCTCAAAGGGCATCTTTGCGCTGGATAACCTGTGGGACGGATTAGGCGCCCTGACGGTGATTCTGCCCAACGTGCGTTATTTCTTCGGTAAGTTTACCATGTACCCCAGTTACGATCGCCGTTGTCGCGATATGATTCTATATTTCCTTAAGAAGCATTTTGCCGACAAGGATGGACTGATATTGCCCATGAAGCCTCTGGAGATTGAGACCGACCCTGCGGAACTGCAGGAATTGTTTGTGGAGAGCCAGTTCAAGGCCGACTATCGCATCCTGAACCGTGAGGTGCGTAAGCTGGGCTATAACATACCTCCTCTCGTGAATGCCTATATGGGTCTGTCGCCCACAATGCGCCTCTTTGGTACTGCCATCAACTATGGCTTTGGCGATGTGGAGGAGACGGGCATCCTGATTGCCGTGGACGAAATCCTTGACGAGAAGCGCGTGCGCCATATCGACACCTTTGCCAAGGAGCATCCCGAGGCGGTGAACCCTACCAGTGGTGCTGCCAAGATTATCTATAAAGAGAGAAAGAAGGACGACGGCTTCGAAGAGGTGAAGTGATCTCTTCTGAATGTTGTAAATTTGTAAAGCTATGAAGTGGGAGCAATTACTTTCTACGCAACGTCTGGGTATGGAGAACCAAGCCTCCAGACCAGATGACCGCACGGAGTTTCAGCGTGACTACGACCGTCTCATCTTCTCCGCTCCCTTTCGTCGTCTGCAAAACAAGACGCAGGTGTTTCCACTCCCTGGGAGCATCTTTGTGCATAACAGGCTGACGCACAGCCTTGAGGTGAGCAGCGTAGGTCGCTCGTTGGGTAATGACGTGAGTCGTCTGCTCCTGCAGAATCACCCTTGGCTTTATAGCACCCACCTTACCGAACTGGGCAGTATTGTCTCGGCAGCGTGCCTGGCTCACGATATGGGAAATCCCCCCTTTGGGCATAGTGGTGAGAAGGCCATCGGCACTTTCTTCTCGGAGGGTAAGGGTCTGTGGCTCAAGGACTATTTCTGTGAAGAGACAGGTGACAGGCTGACTGCCGAGCAGTGGGAAGACTTGGTGCACTTTGAGGGTAATGCCAATGCCTTCCGTTTGCTGACACACCATTTCAAGGGGCGTCGAAAAGGTGGTTTCGTGATGACCTATTCCACCCTGGCCAGCATAGTGAAATATCCCTTTACCAGCGATATGGCAGGCAAGAAGGCCAAGTTTGGTTTTTTCCGTCAGGATCAGGAAAACTATGAACTGATAGCTAATGCGTTGGGAATAAAGAAGATTAGCGAGAATCCAGACTCTTGCCATTATGCTCGCTATCCTCTCGTTTACCTGGTGGAGTCAGCCGATGACATATGCTATGAGATTATGGACATAGAGGATGCCTTCAAGCTGAAGATCCTTACGGAGGAAGAAACGAAGACCTCCCTGCTGGGCTTCTTTGACGCAGAGCAGCGTGAACATATTGAGGAACGATTGCAGACGGTGAGCGACATCAATGAGCAGATAGTGTATCTGCGAAGCGTGGCTATCAATTGTCTGGAAGGGGAGTGTGTGAGAGTCTTTGTGGAGAATGAAGAGCAGATACTCGCAGGCGAGTTTAAGGGCTCTCTCATCGACCATATATCCGACATCCCCCGTCAGGCTTATCAGCGCTGCGAGGCATTGTCATACAAGAAGATATACCGCTCGAAAAACGTTATTGACATCGAGATGGCAGGCTTCAAGGTTATTACCGAACTGCTCGACTTGATGACGCAGGCCGTGACTCATACTGACAAGGCATATTCGCAGCTTCTCATCAACCGTGTGTCCACCCAATATGATATGGAAGCCTCTACGCTCTACGGACGAATCATGGCGGTCATCGACTATATCTCGGGTATGACTGATGTGTATGCGCTCGACTTGTACCGACGTATCAACGGCATGTCATTGGAGACGATTTAAGGACTACTAAGTAAACATTATGCTTATGAAAAAACTTTTTTTAATGGCACTTACTCCTTTTTTGATGCTTTCTTGCGGAGGCAAAAAGACAGAGTCTGTTGGCGAGGAGGAACACCCTGATACAGCTGCGATACAGCGTTTGGAAGTGCAGGATGAAGTTCAGGAGGGTGAAATGAAGGAAGAGGCTGTCCTCAAGTTGCCTGTATCATTAGAGCAGTTGGCAAAGGACTGGCGAGAGGCAAGTGCAGAAATCTACATCTATGATGAAAATATGATCAACCAGTATCAGGCGACCGACCTTGATGGCGATGGTAATCCAGAGGTTCTGCTGCATGGAAGCGATCCGGGTTCTCCTTCGGCTATCCTTTTCTACAAGGATGGAAAGATGGTAAACTCCCGTTGTGCTTCAGACGGATACTCTGCCTTCAGTATTGGTAAGGGTGAGGATGGTTCTGGTTGGTTTGCAGAGGAATATGACAATCACGGAGGTGATTACCGCATCTGGAGTACTTCCTACTACAAAGTGGCTCATTTTGGCTTGGAACTGGTCGGTGAAAAGACAATCTCACGTGATGGCATTGATGACGACGGGGAGGATTATAATATGAGCGAGGATTGTACGGTTCCCAAGAACGTGAAAATCCCAGAAATGGAAGAGTTCTACAGCATGAAGGGCTGGATAACCATGAAACTTGATTTCAGCCAGTTGCCTCCAAGAGAGAACTAACTTTTACGATTTGGTTCTTGTGGAAATCGAGTGAAAGCAAGCTGTAATGCCATCTCTTCTGCGTTTGACTTATGTGTCTTTGCGTAGATAAGTCGGTTGGGATGACAGGTTTGAAGAAGCCTACCTCGGTAGGAATAAGCGCTTGTGCCCAACTATAGGTTGAGCCGGCCATCAACAGCACGCGAAGCCTCATTGATCATTGATGATGAAGCGACTCACGCTGGTCTTATTCACGCGGTGTTCAATGCTGCCATTCCCTCAGTTCTAACATGGACCTCAAAACATGAAACTTAAACAAAAATATAAAGTTATGGAAAAGAATTCAGCTAGTATGTTTGCCATTGTGGGCTGTGCCTTGTTGATGGCATGTGGTCAGAAGAGTGACAGCGCACAGGCTAATGCAGACTCTACCAAGGTGGATGCCCCTGTGTCAGAAGTAGTAGAGGAAAAGGTGGAAGAAAAGAGTGCTTACCTCTCACCCGACCTGGCGCTTAACGACCTCAAGGGAAAGGTTTCAAAGTGTATATACAAGAGTACTAACTGTCGTGAGAATGGCAGCGTGGACAATGACTCTTATTGGGAGACAGAGGTAAAGGTGTTCGATGTGGACTATATGCTGCTGCCCAATGCCAAGGAGGCAGAATGGAGACTTAATGACCCTCGCCTGAAGCGTAATGATAAAGGCCAGATTGTGTCCGTGAGCTGGTTTGTCTCTGACTTTGGTTGTGACATAAGTGAGGAGTACACCTACAACGAGAACGGCACACTAAAGACAAAGAAGAACAACGGCATCGAGAGTGCCGATGAAACGGTCTATAGTTATAAGGCTGATGGTAGTTTGGAGAAGAGTGTTTGCAAGTCTGCTGGTGAGGGCATGATATACCGTACTACCAGTACCTATCGCATTCTTGAATCGGACGAGAATGGCAACTGGACCCGCCGTATGCAGACACAACTCTGTGAGGATGGTCCCGATAACGGCTCTGGAGTCTATGAGAATTCTGCGGAATTGTATCTCATCGAGACTCGTGAGATTTCGTACTACAAGTAATTGGCTTTAGCATCAGTTGCCCTTGCGCTTGGGAAACTCTTGTTCTAGATATTCTAGCCTACATTATTCACAGTCGTCATAAAATGCATTGCTTTCCTATCTGTATTTAGAGCCCTCAAAACAACCATAAACAACGAAAAACACATAGAGGTAATCAGTTGATTATCAATAGGTATTAGATTTTAACACTTCGGACTTGCTATTTGGTGATTCCCGATTTTCCGCTTACCTTTGCAACGTATTTCTACCGCGGAGAATTTAGGGAGTTTTTATTTTGCTATCCCGTGGACGGAGTTGACATAAGTTTACAAGCATTGACTTAGGTTGACTCAATGACTAAAGGGAAGGAAGAAAGGAAGTAACCTCGTTTGAAGAACGGAACATCGTGGAAAGAGTTGACAAACATTGTCAATGGTTTACATGAGTTCACTCCGTGGTGGTTTACGCGAAAATGAATGTAAAACCACATAATTCGGAATCAAATGAGAAAGACAAGAAAATGTGCTTTCTGCGGCAAGAAGTTCACTTGCAACAGCGGTTCGCAGAAGTACTGCTCAGAACATTGTGCCGAGGCAGCAAAGGCTCAGCTCAAGAAGAAGCAACAGGAGTTCATCAAGGCTGTAGAGCCTATTATCGACATCGCAAGCCAGGAGTATCTGACCTTTTCAAAAGCAGCCATCCTCATGGGATGCACACGCCAGTACGTTTACAAATTGGTATACGAAGGTAAACTATCCGCTTCACGCATCAGTAGTCGTATGGCTTTTATCCGCAAGGCAGACATCGAGCAGATGCTTGCTGGCAATCCCTATCACCGAGTCCTTCCCACTTCAAAGTCCAAGAAGGCAAAATCTTCCTCTTCCCTTTCGTCAAAGAAAGGCAAGACCAGCGTACCCGAAACTAATACCCAGCCAACCGAACCACTCGACTATATCTCAGGTGAGGATGTGATGGCTATCTACAAGGTCAAGAAGTCATGGCTCTATGCGTCAGCCAAGAACAACCAAGTTCCCATCTGTAAGATTGGTGGCAAGAACTATTATAGCCGTAAGCACATGGATGATTTGTTCGGAGTGACTGCTGAGATAGAAGCACTGACGGAGTGGCTGACAACCGAGGAGGCAGAATCACTTTATTCCACAACCAAGGAATCACTCCGTACCCAAGCCTATCGTCGCCACATTCCAACCAAACGAGAATTTGGCAAGACATACTATTCAAAGATACACCTTGATGAAATCTTCCGTCCCGACCTGAAAGGAAATGATGCCTATTATACCACAGCCGAAGTTGCAGAAAAGTACGGTATGACAAAGAGCAACATCTGCGTTATCATCAAGAAAGAGAACATAACCAAGGTGAAGGTTGGTGTCCAGAACCTCATTGTCAAGGAGGAAATAGACCGAATAATGGAGGATCGAATGGCACAATTCGGGTCTTACAGACTCCAATAACACCCAATAATCACCACTATCAGCGTGTAAGTGCAATTATCCACAAGTTATGAAAAAGTGAGTTGGTCACTCTTCCGTAACGCAGTTCCTTTGCACTCGCTATGATACACATAGCCTTCGATTATCAACAAAACAAAATCATACA
>JAZLKL010000082.1:0-8547 GCA_045597585.1 Bacteroidaceae bacterium
ACCCCCCGAGGGGGAGTAAAAAAAGAGAAGAGAGAAAAGAAGACCCACCCCCCGCCCTCCCGTAAAGGGAGGGAGCTGCAAATCCTCGGGGGGAGTAAGAGAAGACCAACCCAACCCAAAGGACAGCCCCCCAACCCCCGAGGGGGAGTAATTAAAAGAGAAGAGAGAAAAGAGAAGAGAGAAAAAAGAAACGGCCCCGACTTTTTGCCGTCGTCAAATGTAACGTCTTTAACTCCTTTAAATTCTTTAACTCCTTAATATAGAATAAACTAATTGTTAACTTTAAAAATAATAAGAAAATGGAACAAGATTTGATTAAAGCATGTGAGGCAAAGGCTCAGGAATGGGCTACGAATCCTCTTTACGATGCAGAGACACAGGCAGAGGTAAAAGCTATGCTTGAGAACAGCGACAAGACAGCTTTGGTGGATGCTTTCTATCAGAACCTCGAGTTTGGTACCGGTGGTCTTCGTGGCATTATGGGTGCGGGTACTAACCGCATGAATAAATACATTGTGGGTATGGCTACCCAGGGTTTTGCCAACTACATCAACAAGGCATTCCCCGAGGGTGGCAAGAGCGTTGTGGTAGGTCATGACTGCCGTAACAACGGTCGTATGTTTGCTGAAAGCGTGGCTAACATCTTCAGCGCCAACGGCATCAAGGTGTATCTCTTCGAGAGCCTTCGTCCTACCCCCGAAATCAGCTTCGCCATCCGTCAGCTGGGCGCAGTGGCAGGTGTGAATGTGACTGCCAGCCACAATCCCCGCGAGTACAACGGCTACAAGGCTTACTGGGCAGATGGTGCTCAGGTGCTGGCTCCCCACGACACTGGTATCATCGACGAGGTGAACAAGGTGAAGATTGAGGATGTGAAGTTTGAGGGCAACAAGGACCTCATCGCCATCATCGGTGGTGAGATGGACTACGACTACATGACTGCCGTGAAGGAGGCTATGGTAGATCAGGAGGTTATCTTGCGTCAGAAGGACCTGAACATCGTGTACAGTCCTATGCACGGTACCGGTCGCGTGATCGTTCCTCTCTGCCTGCGCAGCTGGGGCTTCCAGAATATCAATGTGGTGCCCGAGCAGATGGTAGTGGATGGCAACTTCCCCACCGTGGTGAGTCCCAACCCCGAGAATGCCGAGGCTATGACCCTGGGTATGAAGCTGGGTACCAAGCTCAACGCTGACCTCGTGATTGCTTCCGACCCCGATGCCGACCGTCTGGCCATCGTGTGCCGTGATCCCAAGGGCGAGTGGATCATCATCAACGGTAACCAGACTGCCATGATGTTCTGCTACTACATCATCAAGAACAAGAAGGCACTCGGCACCTTGAAACCCAGCGACTTCCTGGTGAAGACCATCGTGACCACCGAGGTGATTGCCGAGATGGCTAAGAAGAATAACGTGGAGCTGCGCGACTGCTACACCGGCTTCAAGTGGATTGCCCGTGAGATAGCCATCAGCGAGGGCAAGCAGAAGTACATCGGTGGTGGTGAGGAGAGCTTCGGCTTCCTGCCCTTCGACAAGGTGCGCGACAAGGATTCACCAGCATCTATCTGTCTTATCTGCGAGATTGCTGCCTGGGCTAAGGACAACGGCATGACGCTCTATGACCTGTTGATGCAGATCTACCTCGACTATGGCTTCTCGTTTGAACACACCATCAACGTGGTTCGTCCCGGTAAGACAGGTGCTGACGAGATCAAGCAGATGATGACCGACTTCCGTGGCGAGAAGGCTCCCAAGGAGATCGCTGGTAGCAAGGTGGTACTTACCAAGGACTACAAGAGCCTCAAGGCTACAGATGCTGAAGGCAATGTGACCGACCTCGTAATGCCCGAAACCAGCAACGTGCTGCAATGGTTCTGCGAGGATGGTACCAAGATCAGCGTACGTCCCAGCGGTACAGAGCCCAAGATCAAGTTCTACACCGAGATCAAGGGTACCATGGGTTGTGCCAACTGCTATGCTGGTTGCGTGGAGGATGCCAAGAAGAAGCTTGAAGCCATCAAGGTGTCTTTGGGATTGTAATCAATGAAATACTTTTGCTTTTGCCAAGGGGATGTGTTGCTCACCCAAGAGCAACGTGTCCCCTTGGATATTATATCGCTCCATGTAAATCCGTGGAACTTGGTGACCCAGATTGAATGGTATGGTACGAAGTGCCAGATTGTCCGACTCGACTATCCGGTCAGCAATGAGGAATTCATGATGATGAATCTTCGCAAGAGCTTTGGAGTGCTCTCTCACGAGGATTATCAGTTGGCGGGTAAGTGTGCCGAGTTGCTGTACTGGGACAGTAACACCAAGTATTGCGGATGTTGCGGGGCTCCCATGAAATGGGACACCGAGATCAGCAAGAAGTGTACCCATTGTGGCAAGGAACTCTGGCCACAGCTGGCTCCTGCCATCATCGTCAGGGTAGTGAAGGATGATGAAATCCTCATGGTACGTGCTCACAACTTCCGCAGCGACCACTATGGCCTTGTGGCTGGTTTTGTGGAGACAGGCGAGACACTCGAGGAGTGTGTGTGTCGTGAGGTTCGCGAGGAGGTGGGACTTGAGATCGACGACATACAGTACTTTGGCTCCCAGCCATGGCCCTATCCTTGTGGATTGATGATTGGCTTCACAGCGCGCTATGTGTCGGGTGAGATTACGATGCAACGCTCCGAGTTGTGCGATGCAGGATGGTTTACACGCGACAAAATGCCCAAATACCCTGATGCCGCCTCCATAGCTGGAGTGCTCGTACGCGACTGGCTACAAATCAGCTGATGCAAATGAGTAATAGACAACAGCCCCCCCAACCCCCGGGGGGGGAGTAAGATGGGTGAATACTTTAATTAAGAGAAAAGAGAAGAGAGAAGAATTGGCTGGCGCGATGATTTTGTGGAACGCACTTTTGAAGACGTTCAAAAGTGCGTTCCATCAAAAAATTACATTCTTCTTTCTTAATTCTTAATTCTTAATTCTTCATTATGATGTATGCACCCATCTCACTCCCCCTCGGGGGTTAGGGGGGCTGTGGGTTGGTGGTTTGCCCTCACAAAAAAAGGCAGCCTCAAATAACGAAGCTACCTTTTTCATTGAAAAATTATTAAAGCAAAATTTAGAAGATTTCTTCTATTTTTTCATCCATTACATCTTGTTCTTATGTACGGGATCACTACTGAGACCAATACCTAATTTTTTGAATATCTTCTGATCTACCTCACTAAGCATTACCGTGGTATGTGCCTGACAACCTTTCAGTTGAGGCAACATAGCTAATGCACGTCTGCAACGGTCGTCTGTCTGACTCAATACCGACAGCGCTACTAACACCTCGTCGGTATGCAGTCGTGGATTCTTGCCACCCAGATACTCCACCTTGGTCATCTGAATAGGTTCGATGAGGTCCTGAGGAATCAGCTTCACGTTGTGGTCAATACCTGCCAAGTGCTTGGTAGCATTGAGCAGAAGCGAAGCACAAGTGCCGAGCAGAGGACTTGACGAAGCCGTGATGATGGTGCCGTCCTGCAGTTCAATAGCACTTGAGGGAACACCACTCTCCTCCAGGCGACGCTTGGCTTCCACGGTACACTTACGATGGTCGGTACCAATCTTAGCCTGCTTGAAGAGCAACTGTATCTTGTTCACCTCTGCCTCGTTGCAAGCACCATTGGCAAGCTTGTTGAGGGCGGTGTAGTAACGACGGATAATCTCCTGGTTGGAGGCTTCCTTGCACACTTCATCGTCACTGATGCAGAAGCCCACCATGTTAACACCCATGTCGGTAGGACTCTTATAGGGGCACTCTCCGTAGATGCCCTCAAAGATGGCATTCAGCACGGGGAAGATTTCCACGTCACGGTTATAGTTGATGGCCACCTTCTCGTATGCCTCCATGTGGAAGGGGTCAATCATATTCACGTCGTTGAGGTCTGCCGTAGCAGCCTCATAGGCTATGTTGACAGGATGACGCAAGGGCAGGTTCCACACAGGGAATGTCTCAAACTTGGCATAACCAGCCTCTACGCCACGCTTATGCTCGTTGTACAACTGACTCAGGCACACAGCCATCTTGCCACTACCAGGACCGGGAGCGGTCACGATGACGAGAGGACGTGTGGTCTCCACATAGTCGTCCTTACCAAAGCCCTCGTCGCTGTCAATCAGGTTCACATTGTTGGGATAACCCTCAATGGTATAGTGATAGTATGCCTTGATGCCCATGTTCTCCAAACGGTGACGATAGGCATCGGCCGAACCTTGTCCGTTATAGTGAGTGATGACAACGGCTCCCACAAGGAAACCTCTGTTCATGAACTCGGTACGCAGGCGAAGCACATCCTCGTCGTAGGTGATGCCCAGGTCCTGGCGAATCTTGTTCTTCTCGATGTCTATCGCACTGATGACGATGACAATCTCGGCAGAGTCGCTGAGCTGTTGCAACATTCTGAGCTTGCTGTCGGGCTGGAAACCAGGCAGCACACGACTGGCATGATGGTCGTCAAAGAGCTTGCCACCCAACTCAAGGTAGAGCTTACCCTGGAATTGTGCGATTCTCTCCTTGATGTGCTCGCTTTGTATCTTGATGTATTTGTCGTTATCGAATCCGAATTTCATACTCTTTATTATTTAAGGGTGTGGAACGAAGAACCATCGAAGCAATGGGTACAGATCTTGCACTTGGGCAAACCAATTGCTTCTACAAGAGTCTCCAACTTACTGAACTTCAACGAGTCAAGGTTCAGCTGTCGAGCAATCTCCTCAACCATCTTCTTATACTCGGGCGAGTCGGTGGTAGCATACTTCTCGACGTTCTTGTTCATATCGCCCTCAAACTGCTGGATCACACGACGTGTAATCAGTTCCAACTCATTCTTTGAGGCAGAGAAGTTGACGAAGGGACATCCGTAGATCAGGGGAGGACATGCAATACGCATGTGCACCTCCTTGGCACCCAGGTCATGCAGCACCTTGGTATTGTCGCGCAACTGAGTACCGCGCACGATGCTGTCATCGCAGAACAACACACGCTTGTCAAGTAGAATATCCTTATTGGCAATCAGCTTCATCTTAGCCACGAGGTCACGCATCGACTGGTTGCTGGGCATGAACGAACGGGGCCATGTGGGTGTGTACTTTGAGATGGCACGCTGGTAGGGCACCTTATGACCCTCGGCATAACCCACAGCCATACCAATACCACTATCAGGAATACCACAGGCACAATCCACCTCGGTATCGTCTTCCTTACCCATCACCCTGCCACACTCGTTACGTACAGCCTCGGCATTACGTCCTTCGTAGCAACTGGTGGGGAAGCCATAATAAACCCATAGGAATGAACAGATCTGCATCTCTTCGTTGGCAGGACGTAGCTGCTCCATGTTGTCGGCATTAATGCGTACAATCTCACCAGGCCCCACAAAATAGCTTGTCTCATAGTCGAGATTGGGGAAGGCAGTCGATTCGGTAGTTACCGCCATGGCACCCTCTTTCTTACCTACCACGATGGGGGTACGTCCCCAGCGATCGCGTGCCGCAATGATGCCGTTTTCCGTAAGCAGGAGCAACGAGCAAGAACCCTTCACCTGATTGAACACATTCTCAATACCCTCGCGGAACGACTTACCTTTAATAATAAGGAGTGCAATAAGCTCGGTGGGGTTGATCTTACCACTTGAGAATTCGCTGAGGTGCATACCTTCATCCAGCAGATGCTTGGCCAACTCCTCAAGGTTGTTGATCTTGGCCACTGTGACAATGGCAAAACGACCAAGGTGAGAGTTCATGAGCAAGGGTTGTGCATCCGTATCGCTAATGATGCCGATGCCAGCATTACCCACGAACCTGCCCAGCTCTGGCTCAAAACGTGTGCGGAAGTAAGTACTTTCGAGATTGTGAATGCTACGGTAGAAACCGCACTCGGCAGAATAGGTGGCCATACCACCACGCTTCGTACCTAAATGTGACTGATAATCAGTACCATAAAAAAGATCTGCAACACATGGTTGCTGAGAAACTGTTCCGAAGAAACCGCCCATAGAAATTCTGTGTTAAATTATTGCTTCTTACGGATTGCAAAATTAGTCATTTTTTATCACTTTGCAAACGTTTACCCCAAATTCTTGCTATTTTTTTTGCTATTGCTTACAGTTTGCAATGTAAAAATCAAAAATCAGCATTTCATTCCGAGTATTACTGCCCCGATACCCAGCACGATGCTCAGCAGCAGATACAGTGCATAGGTGACATAGTGCCCCCCATGAATGAGTTGAAGCGATTCGTTGCTAAAGGTGCTGAATGTGGTGAATCCTCCACACAATCCCACCGTCAGCATCAGCTTTGTATGTTCCTCCCATCCTAACCGACCAGCCATACTACCCAGTAGGCCAATGAGGAAACAACCCACAATGTTGCACACAAGAGTGCCCAACGGGAAGTGCAGGTTTCCATTCAGGGGAGTGCTTATTATATTTATAAGGTAGCGAAGCACACTACCACAACCACCTCCTAAAAATACCAATAATACCGTTTTCATCGTTTTTTCTTATTTTAAATGCAAAATTAGTCATTTATGACTCACTTTTACGCTATTTTGAATAGAAAAAGTGCATTTTATGAAAAAAAGTTTGTCTATATATGCGAATTATCCTACCTTTGCATCGGTTTAGTTAAAACATTTATTAATTTCTAACGGAAAAATTTATGAAAAAGATTTTTTTGGCTTTGGCATGTGGTGCCATGATGTTGGTTTCTTGTAAGGGTGGTATTGATGGTAAGATCAGCGACTTTGACAAGGCAGTAACGGAGTATGAGAAGCTCGTTGAGGAGGGTAAGACTGGTGCAGACCTCGAGAAGGCAGAGAAGGCTATTGAGGACCTCTCAAAGTCTATGGACGATATCGATCCCAAGACTCTTAGCGACGCTCAGCAGATGCAGCTCTTTGGCATCGCAATGCGCTATGCAGGTGCTAAGATGAAGGCTTCTGGCGAGGATATGGATGCTGACGAGGATGTAACTGAGGCTATCGAAGCTGCAATTGATTCAAGTGCAGTGGCAGTTGAGGAGGTTGTTGAGGCTGTAGAGGAGTAATCAACCATCCTTCCTAAAAAATACAAGATGTCTGCTTAATTGATTAGGCAGACATCTTTTTTTATGCAAGTGGGTGACGGATAAGGCTTTAGTTACTTGATTCCCCTCTTGTTAAGCGCATCTGTATAGCGTTTAGCGTTCTTGAGATGCTCGTTGTAGGTAACGGCAAAGTTATGAGTACCGCTGAAATCCTCCTTGGCACACATATAAAGGTAGTCATGCTCAGCATGGTTGAGCACGGCATCGATACCTGCAATGCTGGCCACACGAAGAGGACCCGGGGTAAGTCCCGTATAGATGTAGGTGTTGTAGGGATTATCCACCTTCAGGTGCTCATACAGGATGCGTCGCAACGACCAATCGCCCACAGCCACCTTGATGGTAGGATCAGCTTGCAAGGGCATGCCTATCTCCAGACGGTTAAGGTACATCTCCGCAATCATGGGTTTCTCTGCATTGTTGGCTGTCTCCTCATCCACGATGCTTGCCAAGGTATAAACCTCAATGGGAGTCATCTTCAGCATTTCTGCCTTCTTAGTGCGCTCCTCATTCCAGAACTTCTTGTTCTCGGTCACCAGTCGCTCCATAAGATTGTCAAGACTCATGTCCCAGAACACCTGATAGGTATTGGGGATGATGAGTGCGGGCAGCGTCTGAGGCGTATAACCTAACTTGGCAATGTAGGCACTATCCTGCAAGGCGTTGAGCACGGTAAGACTGTCTATCATAAGGTTGCGTGTCATGGTGCCTGCCAGTCGGTCGAGGGTGCGCACGCTGGGAACGGTCATGTTCACCGCCTCCTGCTGTCCGTTGCGCAACTTCCTAAACAGATTCCAGGCGTTGAGGTCGGGCGTAATGGCATATTTACCCGTACGCACATTGTAGCTCTTCACCTTGTCGAGCATCTTGAAACCAGTGGTAGAAGCCCCAATTGCCTCAAGCTTTACCAACACACTATCTTTCGTGTCATCGTTGTCAATGTAGATGTAGGCAGTTGCTGCACCCTTGTAGGGTTTTGACAGCACGAAGTAGGCAGCGATACCACCCAGAATGACCAATACCACGGCCAAACCACCTAATGCTTTAAAAATTGTTTTCTTTTTCATTATAATGTCGTCATTTAATTCTCAATACATAATTAATTCAACTTTCGCAAGCTTCGCATGCTTCAGTATTAGGGAGTTAAAGGAGTTAAAGAATTCAAAGGAGTTACTTTTGACGCCGGACAAAAATCGACGTCAGATATGCAGGGGGGGCATCACATTTCTTCAAGAAGTAAGACTGTCGTCTTTAACTCCTTTAACTCCTTGATATTCTTTAACTTCTTATACATGCGAAAGTTGAATAATTAACTTACTTTGGAAGTTAAAGGAAGTTAAGGGAAGTTCTTCTGCACTTTGTGCGAAGCGTCACCCTAACGGGATGCCGAGCGATCGCTCCTTCGTCGCTT
>JAZLKL010000083.1:0-6077 GCA_045597585.1 Bacteroidaceae bacterium
TGCTTGACTTTGAGCTGAATGCCGCTTAGTTTATGTTTTCATTTTTACCAAACCATTGATGCCAGTGACGCGCATTATTTTTTCATTCGGATAATTTTCGCAAAGATACATCATTTGTGTTGCCATTCCAAATTTTTTGGCAAAAAAATCACTTGTGCTCAGCATGTTTTTGATTTGTTTGGAAGTTAAGCAGAAAAGGTGTATCTTTGCCTTTGAGAAACTTCGGATGGGGCGGATAGCCCGGAATGCCCGGAACCCCTGGATAGCCCGGAATGCCCGGAACCCCCGGCCCCCCCGGATACCCCGGCCACCCATGGCCTCCCATTATAGATAATGTTTTAAAAACTAACCATAAACAGAATGTTATGAAATTGAACAATTGTATTTCGATTTTAGGTTTTTCGCTCTTGGCATGGATGCAGGCTCAGGGCGTGCAGGCAAAAGACATCGTGGTGAACACCAAGCACAGCACGCTGCTGCTCAAGGCCGATGAGGGTAAGCCCCTCCATGTGAGCTATTATGGCAGTCGCGTGGTGGGCGACATCAGCCAGGTCTATGATGCCTACTCTATCTGGGAGGATGCCTATCCCGGTTTCGGTGGCGAGACGCAGAAGCGCACCGCCTTGAGCGTGAAGCATTTCGATGGGAATATGAGTACCGAACTGGTGGTGACGGGCAGCGAAGAGAAGAGCGAGGGCGAATCTACGCTCTACACCATCAAACTCAAGGACAGCTTCTATAATTTCAATGTGGATGTCTGCTACCGCTCGCACCAGACGAGCGACGTCATCGAGACCTGGACGGTGCTTCGCAACAATGAGAAGAAGAACATCGAACTGCAGCAGTATGCCAGCGGTTTCCTGCCCATCCGACAGGTCAATGTGTGGGCCACGCATGCACATGGCAGCTGGGGTGCCGAGGGCGAGCTTACCCGTGAGCCGCTGAATCAGGGCATCCTCATGGTGCAGAACACGCAGGGCGTTCACAATGCGGCAGGCGACCGTCCCGAGATCATGTTCTCGCTCGATGGCGCTCCTCAGGAGAATGCCGGACGTGCCATCGGTGCCGTGCTCTGCTGGAACGGCAACTACAAGATGGTGGTCGAGACGCGTGGCAAGAGCATCCATCGCTTCTTTGCCGGCATCGACGACGAGCATTCGGCCTACACCCTGAAGCCCGGGGAGTCGTTCACCACCCCCGTCCTGGCCTATTCCTACAGCACCGAGGGTATCGGTGGCGTGAGCCGCTCCTTCCACCGTTGGGCGCAGAATGGCATGGTGGCCCATGGCAAGGCCGACCGTAAGATCCTGCTCAACTCCTGGGAGGGTGTCTATATGGATGTAAACCAGAAGGGTATGGAGGAGATGATGGACGGCATCAAGCAGCTGGGCGGCGAACTCTTCGTGATGGACGACGGATGGTTCGGCACCAAGCATCGCCGTGTGAATGACAGCTATGCTCTGGGCGACTGGAAGACCGACACCCTGAAGCTTCCCGAGGGCGTACCTGCCTTGGTGAAGGCTGCCACCCAGCGTGGCATCAAGTTCGGCATCTGGATCGAGCCTGAGATGACCAATACGAAGAGCGAGCTTTACGAGCAGCATCCCGACTGGGTGGTGTGCCATCCCAACCGCACTCCCAGTACCGGTCGCGGTGGCACGCAGCTGGTGCTCGACCTCTCTAATCCCAAGGTGCAGGACTTTGTCTTCCAGGTGGTTGACAACCTGATGAAGGAGAATCCCGACCTCTATTATTTCAAGTGGGATGCCAATATGGACATCCAGAACTTTGGCAGCCACTACCTCACCGCCGACCGCCAGAGCCACCTCTATGTGGACTATCAGCTGGGCTTGATAAAGACTTTGCAGCGCATACGTGCCAAGTATCCCGACCTGGTGATGCAGGACTGCTCAAGCGGTGGCGGACGTGTCAACTATGGCTTGATGCCCTACTTCGACGAGTTCTGGGTGAGCGACAACACCGATGCCCAGCAGCGTCTTTTCATCCAGTATGGCACCAGTATGTTCTTCCCTGCCATGGCTATGGCGCAGCACGTCAGCGCTTCGCCCAACCATCAGACGGGTCGTGTCATCCCCTTGAAGTTCCGTTTCGACGTGGCCATGACGGGTCGCCTGGGCATGGAGATGCAGCCTAAGCACCTCAACGAGCGCGAGTTAGACTTTGCCAAGAAGGCATTCGAGACCTACAAGCAGATACGTCCCATCGTGCAGCATGGCGACTTGTATCGTTTGGTCAATCCCTTCGACAAGAATGGCTTCAGCAGTCTGATGTATGTGAACGAGCAGAAGAGCGAGGCGGTGTTCTTTGCCTATAAGTTCGAGCATTATGTCAACAAGGCCATCCCCCGCTTCTACTTTGCAGGCCTCGACCCCGATGCCACCTACACCTTGCACGAAATCAACGTGTGGGACCGTGCCAATGGCCATTGGGAGGGCAAGCGCTTCACCGGACGTTTCCTCATGAACGAGGGCATCGAGCTTGACCTGGGTGGCCAGTATGCCAGCAAAGTCATCAAGCTCATCAAATAATCGACTAAACTTTCCCACCCTTTGGGTGGCTGAAACTTAGGGAGTTAAAAGGAGTTAAAGGAAGTTATCGCTCCTTCGTCGCTTAGGAAGTTAAAGGACGATACGTTTGTAAGATGCATTCAAGGAGCAGGACATTCGTCCTTTAACTTCTTTAACTTCATTAACTTCCTAATAACTTCCATAAGGTGGGAAACTTCAGTAAATAACTTTTTAAAAATAAAAAAACTATGGCAAACAAGTATTCTGGAACACAGACAGAGAAGAATCTTGAGGCTGCTTTCGCAGGTGAAAGTCAGGCTCGCAACAAGTACAACTATTTTGCTTCTGTAGCCAAGAAAGAGGGTTTTGAGCAGATGGCCGAGATCTTCAGCAAGACGGCAGACAACGAGAAGGAGCATGCCAAGATGTGGTTCAAGGAGCTTCAGGGCATTGGCAGCACCGCCGAGAACCTTGCAGCTGCTGCCGATGGCGAGAACTATGAGTGGACCGACATGTATGAGGGCTTTGCCAAGACTGCCGAGGAGGAGGGTTTCCCCGAGCTGGCAACCAAGTTCCGTTTGGTGGCAGCCATCGAGAAGCGCCATGAGGAGCGCTATCGTGCCTTGCTTCGCAACATCGAGGCGCAGGAGGTGTTCGCCAAGAGTGAGGTGAAGGTATGGGAGTGCCGCAACTGTGGTCACATCGTAGTGGGCGAGAAGGCTCCCGAACTGTGTCCTACCTGCGCTCATCCTCAGGCATATTTCGAGGTTCACGTGGATAACTTCTAAACTGAGGACATAGAACAAAAAAAGGCTCACGCGTTTTGTCATGCGTGAGCCTTTTTTGTGTCTTATCTTTTCGTCGCTTTTATGCTGTCGCCCAGGATGACTTTGGCAAGTTCCTGCGGACGGACGGTGACGGGGCCCTTCATGAACTCGGGGATGTTGTACGAGCGGAGGAACTGCTGATGGTAGCGCGGATCGCTCTGCGGCAATTCGAAGGGACGGTCGAAGGTGCCATCCTCGTTGAAGTGCGCTATGAAGGGACGGGTGAAGTTTCCATCGTATCGGCGCGAGGAGAAGATGACCCACTTGCCATTCGATGACCATGAGTGGTAACTCTCCACGTCGGGCGAGTTCAGCTCCGTAAGGCAGCGTACCGACAGATTGGCATTCTTCCCGGAAGCCTGAGAGGCATTGCTTTCTGAAGCCTTTGCACCACCAGCCGCAGCCTTATCAGCACCACCAGCCGCAGCCTGTGCAGAGCCGTCAGTTGCTGCCGAGGCGTTGCCCCCTCCTATGTGTGAGTTTTGCAGGTCGATGAGATACAACTCGCTCGTATTGTGCCAGATATGGAACACGCCGAAGTCGGCCAGTGTGAACATGAGGTAGCGACCGTCGGGCGAGATGCGGGGCAGGGTAGCGCTGCACGTGTCGGCATCGAACACCAGTTCGCGGGGTCCGAAGCTACGCTTGTCGGCATCGAAGGAGCGACGGTAGAGGTTGTAGTGCACATCCTCGTAGTGCGAGATGAGGTCCATCTCCTTGGTAGAGTTGCTGTCTTGCTGCTCGTAGTGGGCAGAGCAATAGTAGAGGTACTTGCCCGCAGGATCCCAGAAGGGGAAGCAGTCGAGGTCGTTGGTGTCTCTCTCCAGAGGCATCACCTCGTGCGCCTTCACGTCGTAGAGTATGAGGTCGGAGTAGGTGTCCTGCACCTCGATCTTCTGCACATCGTAGGTGTGGAACGTCTGTCCCGTATGGTTGGTGCTGTAGGCGATGAGGGGCAGGGTGGGGTGCCATGCGGGATATACGCCGGCGCTGACGCTACCCTCCACCTTCATGTCCACCTTCTCTATCTGTCCGTCGTGGCAGATCACCGTGCCGCCCTTGTGCTGGCGCACGTGGAACTGCAGCGTGGTGGGGTCGTAGTTCTGGTAGCTGTGGCAGTTGATGCACTGTCCGTCCTTCTCGGTGGTGTTGATCATGTTGCCATAGATGAGCGTCTCGTCAAAGTTCTCCAGGTTACGCTGGTTGATGGTGAGGTTCTCGTAGGTCACGTAGCTGGGAGCGATGAGACGGTACGAGATGTAGGGGTCTATCTCGTCGGCCGACACCTTGATGGCGAAGGGCATGAGGTGGCCCCACTGTCCGCCCTTCTGTACGAACACCTCCACCGAGATGGCCGCACCCTGACTGGCAAGGGCAGCCTGCTTCATGGCCTTCCAGTCGTCGGCGTCGATGATGACCGACTGTCCGCCGATGACCCATTCCTGGCCTCCCACCTTGAAGCGGGTGACATACTCGTCGCCCTCGTCCTCGATGGCGAAGTTGAGGGGTGCGATGTTACTGGGCACGGTTACGCCGTTGTAGTCGGGGTAGAGCACGGGCTGGCTGTTCACCTCGCTGTACGAGGCAGGCACAGAGGCCGAGTGTCCGCAGCTGGCCAGGATGCCTGCGCATACCCATGCGGCCACGATAATGATATGATGTAGATGTTTCATCAGCTCCTTGTTTTTTTTAGTTTGTTTTCTGGTTTCTTACCAGGAAGTAGAAGTAATAGAAGGTGTTGCCAAACTGAGGCTTGAAGCGTACGGCCTTCTCCTGCTCGCTGAGGGGTGAGATGTCGGGACGGTTGTTGAAGGCCATGAACTGCTCGTACGAGTCCTTCACGCTCTGGTCGAAGGGCATGGTCGAGATGTCCACCTTGTTCTCAAGATGTCCGTACAGGTAGGCCGCCTCCTGGTAGTGTCGTGGCATGTGGAAGTCCGGTTCCTTGCTGTGCATGCTGGCATAGCGCATGAAGCGGGGCCAGAAGAGGTCGATGTCCTTCATCAGCATGGCGCTCAGCAGCGTCATCTCCTGGTATATGGGGTCGGCTCCGTTGCCGTTGGCAAAGGTTCTGAGCAGGTACAGCTCGATGAGCGTGTTGTCGCCGTCCAGACGGTTGCCATACTCCTTGAGGTAGCAGATGGGCATGAGTTCGGGGTCCGCCTTCATCTTGTCGGGCTGTCCCACGAACTGTTCGTAGTGCTCCGCCCACTCCTTGTGGTATCGCGTCTTCTTCAGCAGGTCGAAGTATTTGCGTGCGCCCTGGTCCTCGCCTTTCAGCATGCAGCACAGGGCCATCATCTTCAGTTCCTCCACGTGCCAGCCAAACTCCACCGCGTCCTCCATGCACCAGCGGTAGCAGTAGTTCAGCTTGCCGTAGTTGTAGTAGAGGCGCTTGCCAGCCACCATGCTCAGACGGATGGCCCAGTTGTACTTGGCGCTCTCCTCGGTGTTCTGCAGGCGCGATCCTTCGGGGTAGTTGAACATCTCGTCGCCGGCACGTCCCAGGCGGAACAGGGCGAGGTTCTTCATCAGTACCATGGCTCGTGTGGGCGATATGGTGTCGCTGGCACACTCGCGCATCGTGGCCAGCGTGCCCTCCCAGTCCTGACGGTTCATGGCGTTGCTCATGGCTATCTCGGCGTGGAAGGTCTTGTCGTGCTACCATCGGGCGGCCACGAACTTGCAACTGCCGCCCAGCAGGGCCACTATCAGCACGCCG
>JAZLKL010000084.1:0-6469 GCA_045597585.1 Bacteroidaceae bacterium
GGCTTGGCATAAGCCTGGTTCTCGGTGTAGATATTCAGCACGTATTGCCTTGCAGTCATGATCCACTTGGCTGGTACGGAGATGAACCTGAAGACAAAAGCCTTTATGCGACTCGTTTTCTTGAGCCCGAAAGCCTTGGTGTCAAGCCTGCTCATGATGGTCTTGTAGAAATTGTGTATCAATGCAGTAAGCAGAAGAAATACTGTATTCTCAGCCATGAACGACTTTGGGAGCCTGCTCCAACCGAATCCGTTGTTCATGTCGTCAAAGATGCGCTCCTTGCCACCACGCAGATTGTAGAATTCGACAATATCTCTTGTCGATGGCGTGTAGTCGTTGGTCAGGATGGTGACAGAACTGCATGTACGAAGCGTTGGATGATACGTGAGGTGACGCATCAGATGGGATGTTACATCCCCCACGCATGAGCCACCACAGAAGTACACACTCATCAACGAACGTACAATCTCGCTGAACTGGTATCCGATGATACTGTTGCATCTCTGGCCAAGTGCCTGGTCGATAACGGGTGAGAGCATAGAGTCAAATTGCTCCATAATTGAAAAAATTCCGCCAAAAGGTGTGAGTTTCTCAGATTTTATTTGTACCTTTGCCATGTCTTGTTATGATTTTTGCTTGTTTTGAATTGCAACACTAAGATAAGTGAAAAATCTGACATGGCAAAATCCTGAGCTGCTCGGCATTTATGACGCTTTGCTTGCAAAGAACTTTTTGTTGCTCAGGAACTTATAAATAAAGTTAAATTAAAGTGTTGCGGAATTTAGGGAAATAAAATGTTCACGAAAGAAGGATATTGGAATGTGGTGCCACAGATTAAGTCTGTGCTGTTCCCCATGCGCGGCAAGTGGCAGGTTAACCTTGTAGATGGTCGCAGCGTAGTCATGCCCATCAGTGCCTTCCCCTGCCTCAAGAAGGTGCCTGTGCGCGAACGTTCACAATGGTACCTGATGGGTGGTGGCGTGACGTGGGATTCATGCCCTGAGGTGATACACGTCGAGCAAATACTTGGCGATTATCAAAAATATGGTCATGAGGTCTAATTCCAAATTCTCGTAGAATTGCAATAACATAACGTCAAACAATTAAATCCAAACAGATTAGTCTTTGCACTCACTTACCATAACGGAGTGACAACATTGACGCTACGAAACAGAAATAACAATTAGCAATCACGAGGACGATGCACCATGAGTGCAGCCACTTCACCAACGTTTTAATCAAACAAATTATTAACTACAGGGTGATGCGGAATCCGTCCGACACTTTATCATATACTTGAGCAAACTGCTCTTGTTCTCTTCTGACGAAAACGACCAAATTTCAAATTGCTGAGAACGAGTGGCGGTGGGTTCACGTTCCGTTTGGGGCGTGGACTTCTCCGTACTTATTCAGCAAAATGGTTACTTGGTCGTGCCAGTCAGCAGGATAAGCGTCGGGAAGTTCGCGCTCCTTCTTTTTTTACTTATAATCAAAATGAAACGAATTTTACTTCTAATGGCTATCATGATTATAGCATGTGCGTCTGTCTTAGCGCAGGTTCCAACAGTAATGATGTATCAGGTTCAAATCAAGCATGGCAAGGCTACAGCTCAGGATGTTACCGTAGAGATGCAGTTACGCAATACTCAGAATGGTTCGGCTGTATGGAGCCAGGTTTTTAATCTGAAAGAAGTGAAGAACGGCAGCGTTCAAAACCTAGGTCTTGAGTTTGGTGACAAGGTTAACTTTAATGATGGCGAATATTGGCTTGCAACTATTGTTGATGGCAGTGAGATGGGATGTGCAAAGATGACAAGCGTGCCTTATGCGCTTGTAGCGAAAAACGTGGAAGGTGTAATTTCACACGAAGAACTATTAGGAACATGGAAAGGAACCGTAGCAGAAGAATATGGAAGTTATACAGAGTCCTATACATTTAATGCAGATGGTACTGTGCGCTATACCTACACAGATACTTACGGAAAAGGAGATGATGACTATACAGTACCTTACCATGTCAATAATACTGGTAATTTGGCAATTAAGTCTGACTCTGAAGGACATTGGCATATGTATAACATTATTAAAATCTCGACAGATGAGATAATTATGGGAACAGACAAAAATGGCGCTATTTTAAAGAAACAATAAAATGATAAAATTAGCATTCTTTTTATTTCTTACCCCTTTATGTTCTTATGCTGAAGACATAGAGGTGAACGGTCAGTTCGTCATAGCTCCCATATCTTCCGAGAAGTGTGAGGCCTCTGCTGTAACCACACCGACATCATGTCTCTCTTCTGACAGTCCGTTGCTTGAAATGGTAACGTCATTTCTGTCTACTGACGACACAACAGTAGGCATTGACAATGTAGTTTATGATGGATGCAAACAATATGACATCGTGCTCATCTATTCAGTGGACGGACAGAAGCAGAACGAATTAAAGCGTGGTATCAATATTGTTGTTGACAAACAAGGAAACGTAAGAAAATTCCTTGTGAAATAAAATTCAATCTTGGAGGCTTGGTTATCAAAGTGAAGCGTCTGGCATGAGTTACCACAGATGATTCAAGTCCTGCAAAGGGATAGTTGGGGCAGTTCTCCTATCCGCTAAACTTATTCATCCGCAAACATCAGTTCTTTTGCGAGTTACGACATCTCCGAGAATCTGATGCTTGCGGATGCTTGTTTTGCAGTTGGTTTGAAGTCACGAAAGATTTCTATCTTTACGTATTTTATAAGCTATGTCTTGAGTGAGGTGGCAAGCTCTGCTATCGTCTGTTTGTTTTCTTGATACAGCCGCCACAATTCAAGGTCCGATGGGAGCTTGCTGTTGCGGAAACGATAACCGCAATCAACACATTTATACGTTTGAATTCCATTCCGAATACCATACTTAATAGTATGAGAGGAACCGCATACATGACATCTACTCTTGTGCATTCTAACTTTGTTTTGAGGTTTTGAATCTTCTGTAAAGTTAGCATTTACAAGGGAAACAAGGCTGTTGCACCACGCAAAATGACCCATAGAGAAGCTTTAGCGCTCGATTTTGAACTTCAAAACTTTGAATCGTCCAAAACGCTAGTATTTACAAGGGGTTGCGATATGTCTCACGACGCAAAATGACCCATAGGTCTGAAAAAAGAAATAACTCTGTGACTCTGCGTCTCTGTGTTGAAATCAAAAATCACACTGCTTTACGATTGGTTGGTGCAAAGCAGTCGTCTTTACTCCTCCTCTATCCTGTGCAGTTCCTCGATGCCAGAGTTCTTGATATCTACAAAGTCTGCATAGATGCAGATGTCGTCGGAGGTTTCGCGCATATAAAGGTCGATGATGCCTATGGGACGCTTGCTCTTTCCATTAGAGACATAGACGGTAGGCATGTGCCAGTCACCCGTTTGCTCGTCGCTCCACGACTCACCTTTGGACTTGTCGAAGGGATTTCCTGACACGTCAACACAATGATACTCGTCAAGTACGCTTTGCAGAAGGTAGCTCATGACGCGTGGTGCGATATCGTTGAGTGTCGCTTTGTCCTTCTTCCCCTCGGCATAGATGGATGCCGTGGTCATCAGGGTGACAGAGTTTACCTTCTTGTTCTTGGCGTTTCCGATGACATCGGCCAGCACACCGATGTCCCACACATTTCCACGCATGTGCTGGTTTATGCCGCTTGTCTGAGTGCTCGTCTCCTTGAATTGCTTCTGGGAGAGCAATTTGCAGAATTCAGTCACCTTCTTGTTCATCGAGATGCCCATGAATGTCATGTGCTTTGACTTTGCCGTCATGGTGCCAGCCACGGCCAGCAATGCCAAGGCAAGGAAGGCTGTTTTTATTTGTTTCAGTATATTTTTCATAAGTATGTTGTTAGTTTGCTGTATTCGTTCCAGTTGATTGTTCTTCCCTTTTCAGTCGGAGCACCTGGTTGCAATGCTCTACGATGGCAGGACGATGGGTGATGAAAATGACCGTCTGCGTGTTGTCGAGCATTGAGGTGAGGTTGCTGATAAGCTGCTTCTCGGTGTCTTGGTCGAGTGCACTGGTAGCCTCGTCGAGCAGCAGGATGCTGCCTTTGCGCAGCAGGGCACGGGCAATGGAGATGCGCTGAGCCTGTCCCTCGCTCATTCCTGCACCCAGTTCTCCGCAGGGAGAGTCAAGTCCCTCGGGGCGTTCCAGCACGAAGTTGGCACACGCACATTGCAATGCCCATCGCATATCGGTATCCGTGGCATCGGGGTTGCCCAGTAGCAGGTTTTCGCGAATGGTACCGCTGAACAGCGTGTTGCCTTGTGGTACATACACCATGTTGCAACGGGTGAGGGGAGAAGCCTTCTCCGTGCGTCCTGTTGCCGGTTCGTACAGTTCTATGCTGCCCTGCTGCGGTTTCAGCAGAGCCAGTATAAGGCGGATGAGTGTGGTCTTGCCTGCGCCCGTCTCGCCTAGAATGGCTGTGGTTGAGCCAGGAGGGAAGTCGTAGCTGAGGTGGGAGAGTATGTTGCGCTTCTTGTCATCATAGGCATAGGTGACATCGGTGAAGCGTATGCCTGCCCCCTGTGAGAAGCGTACGGGAGTTCCGCTTTGCTCAAGTGGAGTGTCTTCCAGTTCGATGAGACGCTCGGCTGCCGTAAACGAATTGATGATGACGGGGATGAATCGCGTCATGTCACGGAACGGTCCCTGAATCTGTCCTACCAGTTGGATAAAGGCCAGCATCATTCCATAGGTGATGTCGCCAGCCTTAAGGCTGCTTACTCCCCAAAGGAAGGTGATGAGATAGCCCACGGCAAAGCCTGTGCTGAGCAGGGTGCCCGAGAAGGATGAGAAGAGCGTGCGATGACGAATCTGGCGACGCAGCAGTGCCTGTGCCTCGGCCAGGCGGTCGGCCATGGTGCCCGTGCGCTCCAAGGTCTTGAGCACCATGCGGTGCTGCACACTCTCGGTGAGTATGCTCTGTATCGTGCTGTCGGTTTCTCGTATCTCACGCGTGATGGTACGCATCTTGCGAACGTAGAGTCGGCTCAGTATGACAAAGACGGGAGCTACAAACAGCAGGATGCATGCCAGCATGGCATCCATGTAGTACAGGTAGAAGAAGGCGCCCACGAGTTTGAGAAACACGGTTATGGCAGCAGGTACGGTGTCGGTAATCACGGCTGTGACTTCGCGCACATCACGTTCCAGACGATTGAGCACATCGCCGCTGTGCCGTTTCTCCAAGCCCGTCCACTGACTCTGAAGGAGCAGGGAGAAGATCTTGTGCTGCATCTTGTTCTGTGCCTTGACTCCCAGAAGGGCGGCAATCCACTTTTTGGAGAAGCCAATGGCAATCTGTGTCGTGATGACACCAATAAGGAGGGCTGTGGCAAGATTCAGCGAACTGTCGCTGCGCCCGGTGGCTATATCGACTGCCATCTTGGTAATGGCAATGAATGCAAAGGTAAGACATACGTCGATGATGCCCACCATTACATTCAGACATGCTTGAAGACGGAAAGGCTTGGACGTGCGCCAGTACCACCGAAGGATGGTGCGGGTGCTGGGACCTTTCGCTCCCCCCTGCTTCTTTTTTCCTGCACGGGGGGCGGTGTTTTTTGCATCTTGTTGGCTGCTCATGTCGTATCTGGGGGGATTTCTTGTTTTTTAGGATAGATTTAGAATATCTTGTGGTCTAATTTTTAGAATCCAAATGTGTTAACTCCCCTCCATAGCGCCCTGGCGCGTGAGGGAGGGGCAGGGGGTGGGTCTTCCTATTCCCTCACATCGCTTCCCCACATCAGTTTGTTGCGTAGCGTGCGGAAGAATGAACTGCCGGGACGCTTCAGTACGCAGATGGGGTAGGGGGCACGGCGTATGCGCAGACGTACATCCTCGTTGCAAGTCTCGCTGCGACCATCAATGGCCACAAGGAACTGGTGACTGCGACTCTCCACGCTGAGTTCTATGTCCACGTTGTCGCAAAGCGTGATGGGACGCACGTTGAGGCTGTGAGGAGCCACGGGCACAAGCCCCAGGGCCTGGCTCTGCGGGGCTATGATGGGACCACCTACCGAAAGTGCGTATCCGGTGCTACCGGTGGGTGTGTTGATGATAAGTCCGTCCGCCTGATAGGTGGTGAGGTACTCGCCATCGATGCTGATGCGGATGCTGATCATCGAGGAGTTGTCGCGCTTCAGCACGGCCACCTCATTGAGAGCAAAGGGATAGCCAGCAGGTACGCCACCTGAATACTCCACCTGCAGGACGCTGCGCTCTTCCACAGCATAGATGTCGGCGTAGATGCCCTCGATGGCAGAGTCGATTTCGTCGGCCGTGATGTCGGCAAGGAACCCCAGACGGCCCATGTTGATGCCAAGAATGGGGATGCGTTTGTCCCTGACGCGTGAGGCAGCCTCGAGGAATGTGCCGTCGCCTCCCAGGCTGACTACCACATCAGCCTCAAACTGGTCGTCGGTAATGAGAC
>JAZLKL010000085.1:0-6122 GCA_045597585.1 Bacteroidaceae bacterium
TCTTGGGTTGCATCAAGGCGCGAGAGTACGCTCATGTCTGCAAGCAGGCGACTCATGCGACGGCTTTGAGCATGGCAGCGCTCCAGGAAGTTCTGGCGCTTATCCTCTGGCATGGATGGATTGCTGACGAGCGTTTCCAGGTAGCCCTCGATGGTGGCAGCTGGTGTCTTCAGCTCGTGGGCAGCATTCTCGGTAAGTTGTCGCTTGATGCGTTGCTTTTCCTGTTCGCTATGTTCGTAGCGACTACGGAAATACAGGGCAGTAGCGATGAGAGCAAGTATGCCTGCTGTATAGTAGAAGAAGGTATAGTCGTGTTCGAGCGAAGAGGTTAGTTCGGCAGAGTAGGGTACGGAGGAGCGGACGATTTTGTCGCCAAAACGAGTAGCCGAGTAGAAGTACTTCTCGCCGTTGGTTTCCGAAGCACGCTTGATGGCATAGCCACTGCCGTATTTCAGTGCCTCCTGTATTTCTTCACGCCAGAGGTGATTGCCCATACGACTAACATCCTTCTCATGACTATCATAAATGACATTACCTTTGGTATCAATAATGGTCAAACGGTATGTGTTGTCAGCTCCCTCCCCATAAAGGGGGAGGGTTGGGGAGAGGGTCTGCTTATAGTTGTTGAGTTGCAACTGCGAATGTAGAATATCTACACGAAAGGCATGTTCACGTCTGTACTCATAGATTCCGAAGAAGAGCGTGAAAACAGCTATCAGAATGGTAACCGTAATGAATATCTTGTTGGTAAGCCGAGTCTTTATCATCTGCTGAACATATAACCATAACCAAATTTTGTGCGCAGGTATTCCCCATAACGCCCTATCTTCTTGCGTATGCGAGTGATGTTGACATCCACGGTACGGTCGAGCACAATGGTGTCGCTTGGCCATACAGTGGTCAAGATCTTTTCGCGCGAGAAGACTTGTCCAGGTTTGGAGAGCAACAGGGCAAACACTTCAAATTCAAGTTTCGTGAACACTACTTCCTGCCCGTCAATGAAACATTCCTTGCGGTCAAGGTCGAGGACGATGCCAAGACTCTCTGACTCTCCCCGAGCCAAGCCCCCCTCTAAATCTCTCCGGGGGGAGACTTCCTTATATACAATAATATTGCTGCTATGCTGACTGTCAGAAGTTGCAGCGACTTCCATCTCTCCCCCTCGGGGGAGCTGCTGGGAGGTCTCTTTGGAGGGCTGGGGAGAGGGTCTCCTCCTCAACACCGCCTTCACCCTGGCCTTCACCTCACTTATGCGAAAAGGTTTACAGATGTAGTCGTCGCTACCGAGAGCAAAACCTTGCAGAAGGTCTTCCTCCAGTGTCTTTGCCGTACAGAAGATGATGGGGATGTCGGCCGTGCGCGGGTCGCTCTTCAGTTCTTTTGCCCACTCGAATCCCGATTTGGGAGTCATCATCACATCAAGCAGAATCAGATCTGTCTGTTCCCCGTTAGACAGGTTCTTCAGTATGATTCCTTGTCCTTCATCAGCTCCCTCTGCCACTTCCACATCATATCCCTCCATCTCAAGATTGAAACGGAGAATCTCACAAATATCGGGTTCGTCATCGACGATAAGAATGCGCTTCGCCATACATTATAGATATTTATCAAGTGCAAAGTTACATAATTCTACTCGAATATGATTCAATTACTACTTCTTCTGATGTAACTTTAACAACATTGTAACATATTCAACTGTTTTCACCGAAACTTAACATCATTGCAACAACTCTGCAACATCAATTGCAGACCTTTGCACCGTCATTCCGAGAGCGAACCAAATCCTCGGAGTGATGGTGTAATATATGAATAAAGTAAAAGTAAGTTTATTCGGCCTTCTCTTGTGTTACGGAGGATTCCTAATGGCTCAAACTGCAGATGAACGAGTTGCTGTCCCTGATAACAAGTCGAAAAATGTGACCGACAAATCTCTCCCCCTCGGGGGAGTCGGAGAGGGGTTACTTCAGATCCATGGCATCCTTCGTGGCAAGTACGAATACGAATCCGACCTCGATGCCAGTCGTTTTGAGGTGCGTAACGCACGTCTCTCAGCCGAGGGCAATCTGCCACTACGCTCATCCTACAAACTGGAGGTTGACCTTTGTGACGAATCGGCCATCAAGATGAAGGATGCGTGGGTAAGGCTCTCCCTCCCTCTACGGGAGGGTCGGGGTGGGTCTGCTCTTCGCATCACCCTTGGCCAGCAGCGTATGCCCTTCTCTATCGATGCCCATCGCAATCCATCAGCTCAGTATTTTGCCAATCGCTCCTTCATCGCCAAACAGGTAGGCGATATGCGTGATGTGGGTGCGGCAATAGGTTACAGCCCCCTCCTGACCTCCCCGAGGGGAGGAAAAACCGAAATGCACTTCGATGCAGGTATTTACAACGGCTCCAACCTCGACAATCAGAAAACTGCATGGTTCTCATCTCCAGCCTATTCCGCACGCGCACAATTCATTTATACCTCCCCTCAGGGAAGCAAGGTGGGGGTTATTCCAAGCGTTCAGCACCAACTCATTGCAGGTCGTGAGGCATCCTATACGTCTGTCGACTTTGGCGCATACTACGAATTCTCAGGCTTCCATCTTGAAGCTGAATACCTCCGCAAGTTCTATGCCAAGGATGCCTTTGACGACTGTAATGCCATCAATGCCATGGCCATCTATAAGATGCCAATGAAGAAGGGCTATCTGAGTGGCATCAGCTATCTTCTCCGTTACGACTACATGGACAACCACAGCGACGGAAAGAAAGGATTCGCAGAATCCACTCTTCCTCCCTCTACGGGCGGGACGGGGCGGGTCTTATTGCCATCCGATGCCCAGCGCCACCGTCTCACGGCAGGCCTCACCTTTCACGTAGCCAATAAGTACTTCCCCACCGACATCCGTCTCAACTACGAGAAGTACTGGTACCCTCATGGCGGTACGCCCAAGGAGAGCGAGCAAGACAAACTCGTAGCCGAACTGATGATCAGATTTTAACGAACACTACAAAAAGATATGAGCATATTTAATCTGTTTGCAAAGTGCAAGGTTTCTGCCGTTTCCTGTCAGAATCAATGCGTTTTCGTAGATGCTGACGAAGTGGAAGAGCCTCGTTCCGTTTCTTTTCTGGAAGAAGAGGAGGAGGATTGGGATGACGATGATGATGACGACGATGACGATTAAGAAAATGGAAAACAAAATTAAAAACATAATAACGTCAATTCGTTTTTTCCTCCCCTCGGGGAGGATAGGAGGGGGCTGTTTTCTCCTCCTCCTTATGCCTGCACTCAGTTTTGCGGGTATAGTGAAAGGACGAATCATAGAGCAAGGCACCAACGAACCACTTACTGGGGCAGCTATCGTAACGAGTGACGGACAAGGAACCACTGCCGACATGGATGGAAACTACTCGTTGACATTGCAGAACGGCACCTATACGCTGACGGTGCGTTTCATGGGTTTCAAGACCATTGTGCAAGAGAATGTCAAGGTAACAAGGGATGAGGCGGTTATGGATTTCGTGCTTGAACCCGACAACACCACGCTCGGCGAGGTAACGGTCAGCACAACGGCACGACACAACACCGATGCCGCCACCACTCGTAGGCAGCAGGAGGCACACGTGACGATGACTGGCGTGAGCGAGCAGCACATCAAGCGAACGCAGGACAAGGACGCTGGCGAGGTAATACGGCGCATACCTGGCGTGAGCACCATCGACGAGAAGTTTGTGATGGTGCGTGGGCTCTCGCAGCGCTACAACAATGTGTGGCTGAATGGTGCCGCCGTACCTTCGAGCGAAGCCGACCAGCGCGCATTCTCGTTCGACATCATCCCCTCCTCGCAACTTGACAATATGATGGTGGTTAAGTCGTCGGCACCCGAATATCCGGCTGACTTTTCGGGAGGCTTCATCCTGGTCAACACGAAGGACGTACCGAGCGAGAACAAGTCGGATGTCTCGCTGGGGACATCGTGGAACGAAGCATCACACTTCCGCACGTTTCTTTCTGCCAAAGAGAATAGTTGGCTGACGCAATCCTTTTCTCCTGTCGGGGACATCAGTACATCTGCCAGCACAGCACAGCGATGGCGTACGGACAAAGGGCAGACATGGGCACTCGTGGCCAGCGCCAATTTCACGCAGCAATACCGCACACTGCGCGACATGGAGAACAATCTCTTTGGTGCCTACGATGTGACGCACAACCGCTCCAACTACCTGCGCCAGATGACCGATCAGCAGTACAACCTCAACCGCCGTCTTGGTGCCCTGCTCAACCTCACCTACCTCTCTGCCTCTGGGCGCAATCGATTCGAACTGAAGCAGATTCTCAATCACTTGGGCAAAGATCGTTACACGGATCGTGATGGCTTTGATGCACAGAGCGACCATGTACGCCAGGCAGAGTATTATCGCCAGCGAAGGCTCACCTATAATGTTCAGTTGGACGGCAAACACACACCGTCAGAAGCCGACAAACTTGACTGGAGCCTTGGCTATGCTTACGCCAATCGCCATCTGCCCATCCGTCGACGATACAGTATGATGGAGGAAGACGGATGCTTCGTAGTAGACAACCTGAATGACTTCAATCGTGAGACGTCCCGACTGGATGAGCACATCCTTTCGGCTGCTGCCAACTGGAAGCATGAATTTACTTTCGGCTCGTTCACTCCCTCTCTCTTTGCCGGCGCATACGCCGAGCATCGCCGCCGTGTTTACGAGACGCGTCAATGGACATTGCAGTACGAGGGTGGTCAGTTGCCGGGGGCGCTTGAGGGCTGGGATGCGGAGAGCAAGCTGCCAGTCATTCTGACTATGGACGAAAACGCGATAGGCATCAGTCAGCATGAACTCATCGACTGGAGCAACAACTATTCGGCTCGCAGTATGCAGGGCAGCGGTTATGTGAGTGCAAAGCTTCCCATCCGAAGGTTTGATGTGTATGGTGGTGTGCGCTTTGAACATCTGCGCACAGAACTGATTTCCAACACCCGTCGTCAGGAGCCATTGCCCCTCTCCACGTTCTATGACTACAACGACTTCTTTGCATCGCTCAACCTTGCCTACCACCTCAACGACAAGCAGCAGTTGCGCGTGGCATACGGCCGCACGACCAACCGCCCTGAGTTTCGCGAACTCTCATCCAGCGTCTTTTACGACTTCGACCTTGCCAGCAACGTGCAGGGCAATCACAATCTCCTGCCGGCCTACATCGACAACCTCGACCTCGGTTGGGAATGGTATCCTCATGCGGGCGAGGTGGTGAGCCTCTCGCTCTTCTACAAGCACTTCCGCAACCCCATCGAGTGGACGTATACCGTGGCAGGTGGCACCGACCTCGTCTATTCCTATCTCAATGCAGAGGGAGCCGACAACTATGGCATCGAACTCGACATTCGCAAACAGCTGGACTTCATGCACCTTCCTTTCCTCTCTCTGTCGCTCAATGCTTCGTGGATCAAGTCGAACGTGACCTTCCCGGAGGGCAGCAAAGAGGAATCGCGTCCGATGCAGGGACAGTCACCCTATCTAGTTAACGTTGGTCTTTTCTTCGATGGCAACCACTGCTCCCGCCCGTTATGGGAGGGCTGGGGAGGATCCTTACTTTACAACGTGATTGGCAAACGTCTGATAGGCGTGGGTCGTAGTGTAGGAACAGGTGCCACCGAGGTACGCGTCCCTGACAGTTATGAGATGCCTCGCCATCAGCTCGACCTCAACATTGCCAAGCGCCTCGGCCACTTCGACCTTCGTCTCTCGGTTCGCGACCTCCTGGCACAAAAGGCCCTGTTCAAGCAGTTTGAGAAGACTCCACAAGGCGAAGTGGAGCAGGTGACACGCTCCTATCGCCCAGGACGCACCATACAACTTTCCGCAACGTACCAGTTCTAAGGAGCTAATACAAGGCTATCACCAACTGCCTTTTGCCTTCTGCTACCCGTCTTTGCGCCCTCCCAAATGTTAAATCTTCTCCTCATTTCAATAAAATCAAAGATTTTCATGCCGATTTTACGAAATCTTTTCATACTTTTGCAAACATTAGATGGATTGTTTCCAAACAAGAGAAAGACATGGAAGATATTATTATAATTGAAGTTTCCCACCCCTTTGGGCTGCTTAAACTT
>JAZLKL010000086.1:0-7243 GCA_045597585.1 Bacteroidaceae bacterium
TGATCCTGAAGAAAGCCAAGCACCAGAAGGGCGGCTATCGCAACATCTCGGTAAATGAAATTGAGGTGGATGAAGCCACGCAGCACATCTCGCTGACTCATGCCACCAATGAGGGTGTGAAGCAGATTAGCACGGTCAATCCCTTCGAGCAGCAGGAGATGGAGACGACCTTCGCCACCCACCGCATCCGTTTTGAGGAAGACGACAAGATGGCGGGTAACACGTTCGTCATGGCAGATGATGTAGGTGCCATCAAGGTGAAGGGCGTGGAGTTCAGCCGCAAGGGCAAGACGTTTGAATTCGTTGCCACTGGCGAAGGACAGATTGACGTACGACTGGACAATCCGGATGGCGAACTCATTGCCAGTACTTACATTGACGGAAGCACAACCACCAAGCTTCTCTCACGTCCGAAGGGCACTCACGACATCGTCTTCGTCATGAAGGGCGAGACACTCAAGGTGGACAAATGGAGAATGAAATAACAAGAATAACAACATACAGATGTACAAGAAACTATTCACTCTCATAATCTATGCTTTGTCTTCAACTTTCGCACAGGCAACAGATTTCATCACCTTCAAGCGCAATGCCGCTTCGGATGTGGAACTAACTAATACAAACGACACCGTCACCTATGCCCCTCAAGATTGGAAGGGTGTACGGATTGCCGTGGCCAACCTTCGGCAAGACCTCAAGGCGGTGACGGGCAGAGAGAATGCCCCTGTCGTGGTGGGAACTGTGGGCAAGAGTAAGTTGGCAAAGATTTACCTTGCTGCGACGATGGGCGACACGCTGACCATGCAGACACTCTTCGAGCGCGACAAGCAGATGACTCATAAATATAATAAGGTAATAGCCGGAGGAAAATGGGACGGCATGATGCTGGACAAGCACATTGGTTACCGTCAGTGGTCGATGCCCAACGACAATACGCTTCCCCAGCCCAACGCCCCATACGACAAGGACAAGGCCATCGTCGTGCCCAACGAGATTGCTATTATGGCTCATGACTACACACGCAGAACCCAAACTGACGATGCTCAGTGGACATTCCTCCCAGGGCTTGGATGCGGCAAGGGTAATATGGGCATCGAACCTGTCACAGCCAAGAGCCGGCCTGACGGCGACGGTGCGACACTGGAGTACGATGTCACCTTCGACAAAGCCGGCAAACAGAAGCTTACCCTCGGCATCCTGCCCACCAACGATGTGAACCCGGGCAAAGGTCTGCGCATCGGCATCCGTATAGACAACGGTGAGATGCAGACAATAGACGCCCGACAGGGGTATGTGGATACCTTCAACGAATACACTCGCGAGAACATTGCCCGCTCGAAGGTGCTGAAACCGCTTCCATAACCTGCCAGCGACATCTATCTCTCAGGTTTCCGTCAGCGAATGCGCAGCGAGGTGTTCGACAACCTGCGTTGGCTCTCAATCGACCTCAACATCCCTTCTGAAGGTACCCATACCGTGAAGATTGTGATGATTGACCCTGAGATTGTTGTAGAGAAACTCATCATCAATCCCGACAACGAGCATCCTTCTTATTATGGAAAATAAAACATCATATTACGACATGAACAAAAGAACTTTACCAACATTCATCGCACTTGCATGTGCCTTGACCACATCAGCTCAGTACACACTTGCTGACTGGAAAATCAAAGACTTCGATCCAAATAATGAATTGAAACTCAATGTAAACGAATATAAGCTCAATGGTAACCATCCTCTTGTCTATGCCGACTGGCAGAAATGCTGGACGGTGAAAGCTGAACTGAAGTGCGGCACTCTAGGCACAGAACAGGTGTTCGTATGCAAGGAGGGAAAGCCAAGTCACCTTATCGGCAAGAACTCGCTAAATGGCGACATTTCGCTTGGCTATGACAATACGGCACATCGCTTTTTCGTTGAAGTAACAGATAAGGACGAGAACACTCATCGACTCTGGGCAGGAAATGAGGTACAGAAAGACAAGTGGTACAGCGTAGAGGCATCGTCTGTGTATAATGAGAAAAAGAAAACTTCCTTCTTGACGCTCACCATCGATGGCATTTCATCATCCCTGACATACCCGGGCAAGGCACTTCGCCACAATGCAACGACATGGGTGATCGGTCATGGTTTCCCTGGAGGTTTCCCAAATGCGCTTCAAGTGCGACAGGGAAGCATACGCAACCTCTGCATCAGTGGCGAGCCCTTGCCACGAGTGGATGGACAGAATCCATTGTTTACAGATTGCTTTACAGCCGACCCTGCTTTCACGGTTGTTGGCAATACCGTCTATGCATACGTGGGTGAGGATAAGGCAGGCGTGGGTGGATGGTTCTACATGCCTCATTGGCTCTGTTACTCATCCACAGACATGATACACTGGAAGTCGCACGGTGTTGTGCTCAAGGCAGGTGATTTCTCATACGCTTCTCCTCATGGAGCATGGGCAGGACAAGTGGTGGAGGCAAATGGTAAGTTCTATTATTATGTCACCCTCGACCGCACAGACAATCGTGAACACACAATAGATGTTGCCGTAAGCGACTCCCCTACAGGACCTTTCCGTCCTGCACGCACAGATGGCACTCCTCTTATCATCGATAAGATGACACCCGACTCCCATCGTGGCAATGCCGACATCGACCCCACCGTCCTCATCGATGATGACGGCACACCCTGGATGGCATGGGGCAATGGCGACTGCTACATGGTGAAGCTGAAGAAGAATATGATAGAACTGGACGGTGAGATTCGCAAAGTGCCACTGCGCAACTACTCCGAAGGTCCTTGGCTTTTCAAGCGCGATAAACTTTATTATAATGTATATGCAAGTGATGCGCCTGGTGTGCAAACAGAACAGATGGCCTACTCATACGCCTCCAGCATCGAGGGTCCATGGATATACGGTGGCTTCATCAGCACCTCAGCCAACCGCGGTTTCACAATCCATCCTTCTGTCATTCAGTTCAAGGGCAAATGGTATTATATCTATCACGATGGTTCCTACAACCTTAACGGAGAAGCCGGAGGTGACTGCCGCCGTAGCGTCTGTGCCGAGTATCTGCATTTTGACAAAGAAGGAAGAATAAAATTCATACCTTTGACACAGGAAGGAATAAGCAAATAAAATTCCGTTCATCAAACTGATTAAGTTTAACGGGATGAATAGTACCACATAAATGATCATACAAAAAGATGGAACAAATTTTTTCATATAAGGTAAAGCATTTCACAGGTAATACAAAGAGGTACTGCCAGACACTAAAATTGAAAAATGATAGTAATAAGATTCGTAAATACATCGAACTTCACAGCGAAGAAAAACATTGGAAAGAGATACGTGACGGTATCAGGGAAGTTGGCATATTGGAAATGGAAATATACAGGTACGAAAACCTGTTATTCATGATTGTTGAAACTCCAGAAGACTTTGACTGGAATGAATCCATGGCTCGCCTCGCCACATTGCCACGGCAAGAGGAATGGGAGCATACCGTAGCAGAATACCAGGAGTGCAACCCAGATGACACATCTGATGGAAAATGGAAATTGATGAACAGAATATTTCATATTTACGAAAACGATAAGGCTCAATGATACAGAAAACAATTTTAATATTAGCCGTCTTATATTTTTCCGCACTAAACATTCATGCACAACAGCACGACTGGGAGAATCCGCATGTGTTCGGAATTAACAAACTGCCGTATCACGCCACATTGCAGTTGCCTTCGCGCGAGAATGAATGTAAGGAAATTGTATCGCTCGACGGCAAGTGGTCTTTCAATTGGTCAAAAGATCCTGATTCGCGACCAGTGGAGTTCTACAAGAACGATTATGACGTGACGGAGTGGGACAAGATAGACGTGCCTGGCAACTGGCAGATGCAAGGCTATGGGCGACCTATATACACGAATATTCCTTACCCTTTCAAGCGCAATGAGCCATACGTGACTGGCGAACCGCCAAGAGATTGGTTTGCGTACGACCACCGCAACCCTGTGGGGTCATATGTGACCTCGTTTGACGTGACTCAGGAGATGTTGGCGCAGAACCTGATTCTGCATTTCGGTGGCGTGAAGTCGGCAATGTATGTGTGGGTGAACGGAAAGAAGGTTGGCTACAGCCAGAACTCTATGTCGCCTGCCGAGTTTGATGTGACACCGTTTGTGCATGAAGGCAGCAACAGGCTTGCCGTGGAGGTGTACAGATGGAGCGATGGCAGCTACTTGGAGGATCAGGACATGTGGCGACTGAGCGGCATCTTCCGCCCTGTGCAGCTGTGGGTGAGACCTTTGGTGCATATTGCTGATTATAAGATGACCTCCATACCATTGCTCGAAGAAGACAAAGGCAATAACATGATTCCAGGCATCTTCACAGTCAATGTCAAGGTTTGCAACACAGGCAAAAAAGCAGTTAAAGATGTGCCTGTACGTGTCCAGATTATTGGTAATGCTTCGCTCGAAACAAAAATAGAAAAGATTGCAGCTGGCGACACGGTAGAGGTGCAGTTGTCGAAGAAGTTGCCGTTGGTGCATCTTTGGTCGGCTCATTATCCTTTCTTATATAATGTCAGCATTGATGCTGCTGGCGAGCATTTCGACTACCGGACAGGCTTCAAGAAAGTGGAAGTTGTGGGCGACGTGCTCAAGATAAACGGCAAGAACGTGAAACTGCGTGGCGTGAACCGTCATGACCACCATCCTCGCACGGGTCGATTTGTTGACCGCGCCACATACGAACTCGACATTGCCATGATGAAGCAATGCAACATCAACTTCCTGCGCACTTCGCACTATCCCGACGATCCGTACCTCTACGAGCTATGCGACCGCTATGGCATTTTCGTGATGGACGAAGCCAATCAGGAGAGTCACGGCTACGATTACGCTAATGAGTACATGGGTCATCAGCCCGACTGGAAGGATGCTCATGTGGATAGAGCCGTAAGCCTTGTGGAGCGAGACAAGAACCACCCATCGGTGGTGTTCTGGTCGCTGGGCAACGAGGGGGGCGTAGGTCCTAACCTTCAAGCAATGAAGGACACCATCGAGCGACTCGACCCTACACGCCTGCCATTCTATGACTGCGACCCTCAGTATTCTGCTCTTCACGATGTGGGTTACCCTTCGCCTCAGGCACTTGCCGACATGGGCAAAGGCGAGACACGAATGCCTATGATTGCTCGCGAGTATGCTCATGCCATGGGCAATTCGATGGGCAACTTCAAGGAGTATTGGGATGTGATCTATGCCGATTCAAGCATCTGCGGTGCTGCCATCTGGGATTGGGTGGATCAGGGAATAGCTGTAAAAGTTAAAAGTGAAGAGTTAAAAGTTAAAAGTGGAATGCTGGACGGTTCGCGAAATGATTTGCTCGGAGGAAATCACAGTTCGGAACTCTCCAAGCACGACGATGAATACTGGGCATACGGCGGTGACTTTGGCGACAAGCCAAACGACGATAACTTCCTCATCAACGGATTGGTAGGACCTGACCGCAAGCCTAATCCGCATTTCTACGAGGTGCAGTATGTGTATCAGCCAATTCATTTCAGCTATGAGAATGGAGAGGTGAAGAAGTGGAGTGTGGATCCGTTTGTGAAGGTCGATGACTTTGACTACAATGTTGTCAGCTATCGCCATCCTGGCGCAGACAGCCTCATGATTGTACAGGCGCTTTTGCGAGAAGACACGGAATGGGGCAAGAAGGGAATGGTGGTGGCTCATGAGCAGTTTGTTGTTGAAGCCGCCAAGTACCCTAATGCCATCAAATCGTCACAAAAGGGACTCAAGATAAATAAGACGGATAAGGAGATAAGCATCGAGACAAGTGTCGGAGCAGTTATCTTTGATGCTAAGAATGGTGCTCTGCGTCAGATCATTGCAGACAATGAGGAGTTGCTCAGTCAACCTCTTGAACCATACTTCTGGAAACCAGAGAACGACAATCAGTGGAAGGCAGGATTCAAGGAACGTACGGGTGCTTGGCAGCAATGTGGCGAGCTGCGCACGTTGAAGGACACGAAGATTGTGAAGGGCAAGGGCATGGTGACCATCACCTTTGCGTTCTCCCTTCCTGTGGGTGCTGACTACACTCTCACCTATATTATAAATAACGAAGGCAAGGTACAGGTGTATGCTGACTACAAACCGTTGCAGGATGACATTCCGCTCATTCCTAAGTTCGGCATGCGCACAGCCATAGCAAGTGCCGACAATCTCATCAGCTGGTACGGACGAGGACCAGAGGAAAACTACCCAGACCGCAAACTCTCACAGCACCTTGGCTACTATACAATGCAACTCAGCGACTTCGAGACGGAGTACATACGTCCGCAGGACAATGGCTACCGTTGCGACACTCGTTTCATAGAGTTCAATACCGCTGCTCACAAACTCACCATCAAAGGGCTCCAACCACTCTGCTTCAACGCTCACGATTATGCCGACGAGGAGTTGGACAAGTATCTGCGTCATCCACAAGATGTGAGTCGTGATGGTTTGATGCATCTCAACATCGACCTCAACGTCCACGGCGTAGGCGGCATAAACACATGGGGAAGTCGCACGCTCCCCGAATACACTCTGCCTGGAAACAAGGCGTATGAGTATGGTTTTATCATTGAATATTAAAAACAGACATCATGTATAAGAAATTCATCACGCTGGCACTATTGACCAGCTCACTTTTCTCCTTTGCACAGAAGGTAGTGAAGCCTATTCCAACAAGGGATCAAATTGCATTGCAGGACATGGAGATGTATGCCTTTCTGCATTATTCGCTAAACACCTATACCGATCAGGAATGGGGATTCGGCAATGAGGACGTGAAACTCTTTAATCCGTCGAACCTTGATGCCCGCCAATGTGTGCGCACCTGCAAGGCTGCTGCCATGAAGGGCGTGATATTCACGGCAAAGCACCATTGCGGCTTCTGCATGTGGCCATCGGAATATACGGATTATGACGTTCAGTCATCGCCATGGAAGAATGGCAAGGGTGATGTGGTGCGCGAACTTGCCGACGTTTGCAAGGAATACGGTTTGAAGTTCGCCGTGTATCTGTCGCCATGGGACAGAAACCATCCCGAGTATGGCAAACCAGAATATGTGACTTATTTCCGCAATCAGCTTCGTGAACTGCTCACCAACTACGGTGATGTGTTTGAGGTATGGTTTGACGGTGCCAACGGCGGCAACGGTTGGTATGGAGGTGCCAATGACACTCGCACCATCGAC
>JAZLKL010000087.1:0-34001 GCA_045597585.1 Bacteroidaceae bacterium
CAAAACTACGTGATGAGGTATAGAAATACTACAGCATATAGAGACAAAAGATTACAGCGACTATCAAATCCAGTTTGAAGTGATAGTCGCTGTAACTATAGTATATAGGTATTAGTACCTGTAGTTTATCGAATGCTTACATCTGTTTCTGTTTGTTATTTGTTATTTATCATCAATTGTAAATCAATTAACCTGTTATAAGATAAGTGAACAAAAGTGTTCGAGTTGTACAAACAGAGATTTATGACTCAATTTACGGTTAATTTTCGTTTACCGAAGACATTGAATTTTCTTTTTAAACTTTGAGTACAGCAATATAGATTAGTGTGGGTTAATATCGGTTGAGTGTACCATTTTATTTTAAGACTTTAATATTCTTGTCCGTATTTTTTTACTTCCTTACTCTTTCCCGATGTCATCCCGATATAAACCCGTTATATTCCCGATACATTCCCGATGGATTCCATCCCGATGAATAAGTGTGCTTTGTGTTGTTTTCCCTTCTGATTGTGTATAGATTTTTGTTCCCTCGCGATGTAACAGTTGCTACGTCACGATATTTTATATTTTAACGTAGCGTTCTATTGCTCTCAGTAATCACCCATACACTCCGGATTTTCCAGATACTCCGGATAATCCATACACTCCGGATCATCCAGATATTCCGGAAGTTCCAAAAATTCCTATAAACTCTTGCTTGATTATTTAATTGAAGAAGTTCCAACTTACACCCCAGTGAATGGTCATGGGGTTAATAGGGTAGTGAGGCGTAAGGAACATGTTGCCTGAACCAGCATTGACATGGTTTACACTGATGTAAATTCTGCAATGCTTGATGTGCAAATTTGCATAGGCATTGATGACGGGATAGTTTCCGATCTTTATGCGTGGATTAGTGTTGTCCTGCACGGCGAACTGTCCAATATTTGCGCTGTAGTCGGGTGCATAATAGTGGGTAAAGTATCGTATATCAGCTCCAAGTTCTACTCGCAATACCTTTGCAACTCTGAATAATAGGTATAAGTTGCTGTAGATGTTAAGCTTAGGCAATGGCAGAGCGTTAGCATCTGAAGAATGCTGATAAGTAATCTCATTCTCCCAATTCAAGGGACCTGCCTTGAAATCCTGCTTCAAAGTGGCTTGATATACTTGTATGTCACTTGATGCCTGCGCTACGCTTATCTCATGACTATAGTCTTTTGCCTGTGTGCTTGTGGCATTGGCATCCTCGAGCAACGTATTGTGCATGGCAAAATACGTGTAGTTGTTGATGTTCTCAAAACCAAATGTGAGGCTTGTCTTAGAACGCTTGTTGCTCAGAGTTCCCTTCACACGTATGTGCTTCTCCATGTTAAGCTTGTCGTTGTCCCACCATGCTGACTGCGAATGGTAGTGTTGCATATAGAAGTCAGGACGTGTTTCTGAAATTAAGCCATGTGCAGCCAACTGTACCGTGTCGCGCTTGCCAATGGCAAAGTTTAGGTCAGCATTGCCGTTGATGTTGAATTCGCCTATGTCATCTCCCAGTACCGTGATCTCTCCATTAGCATTGTAATGCAGGAAGTTACCGTCGGTTTTGCTAATCTCGCCACCCACGCTGAAATGGTTCTCCTTATACGCCTTCATACTGGTAAGGTTGTCTTTTCCAATCTCTGGTAGCGTATAGCGTTCGTATTTGTGTGTGGCAAAGGCTGTTATACCCATCTTGACCCACTTCTTGAAACCCTCGCGCATGGCAAGTCCTAAGGTGTTGGTAACGACCAATCCCTGTGTTTTGTCGAGGATGTCGTTAGGGTTGCCATAATAGTGTTGCGTGTAGTAGTTTGATGGAGTATCGTAGCTGTAGTGGCTATGGTTGAGGTGGTCGATGTTGAGGGTGTGGATGATGCTGCTCACGGGTACAAACTCCTGTGGTATGATAATGCTTTTCTGCCAAGCCAGACGAAGTGAGTCGAGCACTAACGACCTGCGTAGCGAATCCTTGGCAATGATGTTCTTCACACTGTCGTTGAGCTGTGTCAGCAGTTCTTTGTCCTCGGGCATTTTGGGTTGCAGCGAGTCAGGCACTTCCACGTCTTTGTAGTAACCCATATTGTAGCGGTGGGTTAAGTGGTAGGTTTGGTAGTCGTTGCGGTTGTAGGTATCGTCGAGCATAGTAGGAATGTCCTGTGAACCAAATCGCTGGCTGAAGCTTTGAGGGTTACGTATGTAGCGATCCTCCTCTATGCCACCACTCTCTGCGTTCTTGTGATGACCAAACTGTGTCCAGGCGTGCATCTCATAGCGTTCGCCACGATAATAGCCGAAGAAGTTGCTGTTGAAGATAGAGCTTTGTGATGAGTTGTAGTAGCCACGGCCATACAGATAGTCGAGCTTGAGGCCGTAGCCGCTTATCTTGTTGATGTTAGAGGCAAAGTAGGCACGTACACGATCCTCACCTGTCTGACGATTGCCACAACTGTGGTACGATAGATTGGTGATAGGACTTAACGTGTTGCTGAACAATGAGTTGTTGAGTGTAGAAAGTCCGTAGGAGAGAGGTTGCAGAAAGAGGAAAGGTAAGTCGTTGGTGCGGTTCATGTAGATACGCGAGTAGCGTGCCGAACCCAGATTGCCCAGATAACTGTACTCCCCATTGTAACCGTCGGTATTGTTGAAGTTGCTGTAATGATTCACCACGGTGTCATTGTTCTCGCTGGGAATAATATTACCCAACCGAGGGTCTATCTTCCACTGAAACACGCCGATAGGTATTTCCCTCTCGTGCTTGGTAGTATCGCGCCCCCACGTCATACGGTTAGAGCCGTGACGCTCGTCATAGCTGTCTTCGTTACCGAAGTCATCCTGCATGCGGTCAAAGTCGTCACCGCCAAAGTTTCCTCCGTTCAGGTTATTTTGCTGTGTGGGGGTACGGCGAAGGGGTTGCTGAGCCACGGCCGTGAAGCAGCAAAGCATTGTGAGCAGTAGGGTGGTAAGGGTGCGTTGAATCTGAGGCGTGTATCCTGTCATTGCGCGGTGAAAAGGTGCTGTGCTTTGTGGCACAGTACGATGTTACATCTGTTTTTTGTTGTGCTATGCGGTGTAGCGTAGCACAAATTCAATAATCTTGAGCAACAAGGCTGCACCGAGGACGCAGAGTGATGTCAGGCGATCTCCTTCCTCATGGGTGAAGTACATCACCATACCTACGGCAGCCGTGATGAGAAAAACTATGTTGAGCACCTGGCGCACTTTCTCGCGGTCAAAGCCTCTGTTGCGCTTGGCACGGATACGTTGCACTTGTGCCTCTAATTCTTCAAGTTGACTCATATCAGTAATTTACTTTATGGTGGGTTTTGAGATTAAGAGTAATCAATCCTCTACGATGTTCTTTCTTACCTTGGCCACAGGTTCTGCTTTAGGCTTCTCCTGCACCTCGAAGGCATCCATGGCCGACTCAAAGAGTTCTGCGGCACGGTCAACGGTCTTTCTTCTGAACTTGCCACTCTGAGGGAGCAGTTTGGTACGAGCCTTGTTAAGAGCATGTCCATCGGTAATCCACTCCTCAGCACGATACACGGTACCGCCAGTTCCCTCGGGTGTCTCGCCATAGTAATACACAAGTCCGTACTGGCTGATGCTCACCTTGTTGTCGGCGATGACGATGGAGATGCTGTAGCGGAAGCGTGAGCGGTCGAGGTTGAGGAACTTGTCCTTGTACACCTGAAACTCGCATACCTTAGCCACGATGGTGTCGGGGGTGTCCATCACGAAACGGGCGTAGTTTCCAGGAGCCTCAATAGAGGTATCCACCAGATTGGCTACCCAAGCCTTGAGAATGCTGTAGATCTGCTGCTTGTTCTTACCGGGCACCTTAAACGACTTGCTGAAGGTGACCACGCCGTTCACTTCGGGCACAGCACCTGCCAGATAGGGGGTGTCATTCTTCTTGTCCTTTGCCTGTGCCACAACCGACACACACATCATCAGTATAAGTAATATTTTTTTCATATCTATATTTAATAAGGTGAGTTTACCATTTGATGATGCAAAGGTAATACTATTTTTGAGATTATTGATGATTTTTGGTGATAAAAGAAACGAAAACGATGAAATCTTACCCGAAAAACGCTTGTTTGATGCAAGAGTCACGCTATTCGTAGCGTATGGCCTCTATGGGATCCATGCGTGCAGCCTTGCGTGCAGGCACAAAGCCAAAGATAAGGCCGATGCAGGCGCACACGGTGAAACTGAGTATGACGCTCCACAGGGGAATGCTGCAGGGAAGTCCCATGCTTGCGGCTGCCGTGCAGAGCAGATACCCCAGCAGCACGCCCAGCACACCTCCCGTAAGACTTATCATTACGGCTTCGATGAGGAACTGCCTGCTGATGTCCTTGCCTCGGGCTCCCACGCTCATTCTAAGGCCGATTTCCTTGGTGCGTTCGGTGACGCTAACCAGCATGATGTTCATGATGCCGATGCCAGCCACCAGCAGCGAGAAGGCCGCAGCCACCACGAGGATGATGGTGATGGTGTCCATCGTGGTGGACATGGTTTCCATCATCTCCTGTTGCGAGTGCACGGTGAAGTCGTTCACGTCGCCCTCCTTCAGTTTGTGGTTCTCACGGAGTATCTCGTTGATCTCCTCTATGCAGGCATCGCTCTTCTCCTCCGAGACGGCCGAAACCACAATGCTCGACAGGTATGTCTGAGCCACGATGCGCTTCATCACGGTGGTATAGGGTGCTATCATCACGTTATCTTGATCCATGCCCCAGCTGTTGTAACCCTTGCCTTTCAGCACGCCCACAATGCGGAAGGGAATGCTCTTGAAGCGGATGGTCTTGCCTACGCAGTCGTACGTCTTGTCTCCAAAGAGTTCCTCCACAATGGTTTGCCCTACCACGCACACCTTGGCACTCTTGCGTATGTCATCTTCTGTGTAGCAGTCGCCTTTCTCAACCTCCCACAGTTTGATGTCGAGGTACTCGGGCGACTCGCCGTAGATGGTGGTGGTAGTATTGTTGGCTCCATAGATGACCTGTCCTCCCGAACTGACCTCGGCGCTGGCATAGCGAGCCAACGAGACCTTTTGCTTGATGCTCTCATAGTCGGCCACCTTCAGCGTCTGCATAGCCGAGGGGTCTTGTCGCACACCGCCTCGCATGTCGGCTCCTGGCCGAATGGTGAGCAGGTTGGTTCCCATCTTGGATAGCTCGCCACGGATGCTCATCTTCGAACCCTGTCCGATGGCCATCATGATGATTACTGCTGCCACGCCGATGATGATGCCCAGCATACTCAGGAACGTGCGCATCTTGTTGTTCATGATGGCACGCATTGCTACTCGTATAAGGTTGGTGAAGTTCATTTATTCTTCTTATATAACAAGTTTGTTATTTCAACATTGCTCTTATTCCCTGCATTTTGACCATAGTCAGAAGTCGGGGGGTAAGGGGCTACTTTGTTAAAATATTAAACAAAGTGAGCTAATCCTCGTCGTTTTGCACGGGCAGTTTAGCTATCACTTCTCTCACATCCACGATATTCTCGTTGATTACGTCCTCACGTATCTTGCCATCGCGCAGCATGATGTTGCGGCTGCTGTAGAGCGCGATCTCAGGGTTGTGGGTTACGAAGATGATGGTTCTGCCCTCCTGATGCAGTTTCTGGAAGAGCAACAGCATCTCATAGCTGGTACGTGTGTCGAGGTTACCGGTTGCCTCGTCGGCCAGTATCACGGCAGGGTCGTTCACCAAGGCACGCGCTATGGCCACACGCTGCATCTGTCCTCCACTCATCTGGTTCGACTTGTGTTCCAATCTGTCGCCCAACCCAACTGCCTGCAAGGCTTTCACAGCCGCCTCTCTTCGCTGTCGGGCGTTGTACTTGTTGTTGTACATCAGAGGCAGTTCCACGTTCTCCACCGAAGTGGTTTTGGCCAGCAGGTTGTAGTTCTGAAACACAAAGCCTATCTTGCGGTTACGCAATATTGCCCTCTCGCTTCGCTTCATCTTTCGCACGGGAGTTCCGTCCAGGTAATACTCACCGCTGGTGGGGGTGTCGAGGCATCCCAACTGGTTGAGCAGCGTACTCTTACCGCTTCCCGAGGTACCCATGATGGTGACGAACTCCCCCTCGTAGATCTTGAAGCTGATGCCTCGCAGGGCATGCACCACCTCATCGCCCACCTTGAAGTCGCGCTTCACGTTGTCGAGCTCTATTACTACTTTTCTCTTGTCCTCGCTCATGGCCTTTTGCCGTTTGGCTTGTTTTTGTCGTTGTTTCTGGGGCGTGGCATAAAGGGGTTTCCACCCATCTCCTCACCCATGTCGGGCATTGCCTCCACGATGTCGGTGATTACGTCGGCACCCACTTTCAGCGAGCACTTCTTGAGCTCTGTCACCGTACCGTTTGTGGTACCTGTCTCCACGCTGTAGGCCTTGATGACGCTACCCTCGCGCACCCACAGCTTCTGCTTTCCTTCGCAATCCTTTATGCTCTCACCCTCCAGCAGCATCTGGTCGTTGGGGATGAAGCGTAGTGCCTTTGACGCCACGTAGGTCACGTTCTTCACCTCAAGCGTGAAGATGGTGATGTTGGCGGTAAGTCCGGGCTTCAGCTTCAGGTTGTCGTTGGGCGCATTGATCACCACTTCGTAGGTCACCACGTTGCTCTCCGAACTGGGTTGCTGTCGCACCTGTGTGACCGAACCCTCGAAGACGTCGTTGGGGTAGGCATCGACGGTGAAGCTTACGCGCTGTCCTTCGCGCACCTCGCCAATGTCCGCCTCGTCTATGTCGGCAATCACTCTCATCTGCGTGAGGTCCTGTGCAATCTTGAAGAGGGTAGGGGTGTTGAAGCTGGCAGCCACGGTTTGTCCCTCTTCCACCTCCTTCGAGAGCACGATGCCGTCGATAGGGCTCTTGATGGTGGCATATCCGAGGTTAGTCTCCGCACGCTTCACATTCTCACGTGTGGTGGCAACCTGCTGCTGTGCCTGCAGGTAGCTCAGCTGTGCCTGCTCAAACTCGTTGGCACTTATCAAACCCTTGTTGAAAAGGTTCTGGAAGCGTTCGTAGTTCGTCTTCTGGTAACTGAGGTTGCTCTGCTGGCTCGTCAGGTTAGCCTTGGCACTGTTGAGCTCGCTGATGAGGTTTGTCTTGTCCAGTTCGGCAATCACCTGTCCGGCTTTCACGATGCTGTTGTAATCCACATACAGCTTGCTCACGATGCCGCTGACCTGCGTACCCACGTCCACGCTTGTCACAGGTTCAATGGTACCGGTCGCGGTGACCGACGTGATTACGTCGCCTTGCTCCACCTTGGTGGTGGCTGTGGTGAACTCCCTCTTCCTGCCACACGCGCTCATCACGAGGGCAAGTGCGCAAACCCATGCGCAAAGTTTGTATCTATGTTGCATCTTCATTGTTTTTTCTTATGGTTTTCTTATTGCTTGCTGCTTCGCCTTCGTCCTTGCGTAACTCACTCGTTACATATTGATTTCCTCGCCGTTGTAGAATTTCAGCAGCTGTAAATATAATAATGTGTTATACTTGCTTTGCAGCATGTTGCGCTCCGCGTTGAGCAGGTTGTCGCGCCCTTGCAGCAGCTCCACAATGTTCTTCAGTCCTTCCTTGAACTGCTCATTGAGTTGTTCGTAGCTGGTTTGCTGACTCTCCAGCGTACTCTTGGCCGCTACGTATCGTTGCTGGTTGCTCACGGCGTTCAGCCAATACTCCTCTATGGTGCTGCTCAGGTTGTTCTTCTGATCCATCAGGTCGAGTTGCGTACTCGTCTTTTGCAGTTTGGCTTGCTCCACGGCACTCTTGTTACGCCTTTGGTCGAGTATGGGCACCGATACGGTGATACCCATGCTTCCATTCAGGTTGGTCTTCATCTGCTCTCCTATGTTGTCATTGCTGGCACTATAGTGGCTGTCGCCAATTGAGGCGTTGACCGACAGGGTAGGCAGATAGCCCGCCTTGGCTATGCGTTCCTGCATGTCGGCCGCCTTTATGCTCAGTTCGGCGCTCTTTATCTCTGGTCGTGAGGCAAGGGCAGCGCTGTACACCGATGCAGCCGTGGGTATGGCTGTCATGACCATCTCGTCGGTGGGTTCCTTTCCGGTGATGTCGAAGGTGGCATTCAGATCCAGTTCCAGCAAACTCTTCATTTGTCGCTTGTAGTTGTCTATCTGGGTTTGGCTGTTCACCACGTCATATTTCGCGTTGTTGTATTGTGCCTCCAGCGCCACGACGTCCGCCTTGGCTATCTGTCCGTTCTCATACAGCGCCTCGCCTCGCTGCCATTGCTTGAGGGCGGTTTCCTCCAGTTTGCTGGCCACCTTGGCAGCCTCGGTGGTGTAGAGTATGGAGATGTAGAGGTTGGCAATCTGCTCTTGCAGAGTCAGTTCGCTGCGCTGCGTGTTGAGCACGCTTATCTCGTTCTGAATCTGCTGGTTCTTGATGTTCATTCGGTTGATGTTGCCATTCCACACCATCCATGAAGCGCTGATGCCATAGTTGCCCTGTTCGGTGAGTCGCTTGTTGGTGCTGGTCACCTGTCCGTTTTGCACCATGTTGATGGATTGCTGGAACGGACGGTAGCCAATGCTCTGGTTCATGCTAAAGTTTAGTGTGGGCAGCAACTGTGCTTTGTATTGCTTCAGGCTTACCTCTCCCTGCTGCTCTTGCACGATGCTTTTCTGTATCTGAATGTTGTTCTGCAAGGCATAGGTCAGGCAGTCCTTCAGCGTCCATTCACCCTCAGCTTGTGCAAGGAGGGGCGAAGCAAGCATGAGTGCTGTACCTAACGTTTTTTTGATGTATTTCATTTCTTTTTTCTTAGTTTTCTTAGTTTTCTTAGGATGTGTGATTTCTCCGATAGGTCCCGTTGCCCCAGTTGTCCCGGATATTCCAGATTATCCGGATATCCCAGAAAAACCGTCGCGTCAGCTAAATTGTGAATTATATATTATTATTATGAATTATTTCCGTTCTTTTCTCTTTTTCTCGTGCAAAATTAGTTAATAATGTCTAAATCTACAAATATTGCTTAGTTTTTTATATTATATTCACATTTCTTAATCTTATTTTATTAACTTTGCATTTGTTAAGGGGTAAACTGCGTTGTGCAGGTGGCCAGATGCAAGTGTGGGTAGCCATCCAGAAAAGCATCTTCCTCTTGCCCCGAGGTACTGCTGCGGCGTGCCGTTGTGTGCGCTAAGAGCATTCGTTTCATATTGTTAAATCTTAATTGTAAATATTGTGTTTTCCGGAATAGTAGAAGAAGTTGCCGTGGTTACGGGCATCGAACGCGAGTTGGATAATGTGCATTTCACCTTGAAGTGCAGTTTTGTGGACGAGCTGTCCATCGACCAGAGCGTGGCTCACAATGGCGTGTGCCTCACCGTGGTGCGCATTGCCGAAGGACAGTACACCGTGACTGCTATGCGCGAGACGCTGGAGCGCAGCAACCTCGGTTTGCTCAAGGTGGGCGATGAGGTGAACGTGGAGCGCAGCATGATGATGAACGGAAGGCTGGATGGTCACATCGTGCAGGGCCACGTCGATCAGACAGCCGAGTGTCTGGCCGTCGAGGATCAGGAGGGCAGTCACCAATACACCTTCCGCTATCAGTTCGACAGCGAAATGGCCAGCCGTGGATACTTCACTGTGGACAAGGGTAGCGTCACCGTAAACGGAGTGAGCCTTACCGTGTGCAATCCCACGCGAGACACCTTCCAGGTGTGCATCATTCCCTATACCTTCGAGCATACCAACTTCCACAATATCGTGCCCGGCACGCATGTCAACATCGAGTTCGACATCATCGGCAAGTATATTGCCCGCATGAATGCACTGGGTCAGTAATCCTGTATTACAGAAAAAAAACTATATCTTAATTTAATGTTATGAAGAAGAGAAAAGTAGCGCTTGGCGCTTTGTTGGCAAGTATGTTCTTCGCATCTGCGGCCAACGCTCAACTTTCCAAGAACCCGGACAAGTTCCTGGGTAACATCACCACTCGTTACCAGGTGGATTACGGTAACGAGAAGTATTACACACTTTGGAACCAGATTACCTGTGAAAATGAATCTAAGTGGGGTTCGGTAGAAGGCACCAACAACTCCTTCAACTGGGGTTGCGACAATGCCGTGAACTATGCCAAGCAGCATAAGTTCCCGTTCAAGTTCCATGCCTTGATCTGGGGTGCCCAGCATCCCAACTGGTTCAATAGCAGCATGCCTGCCGACCAGCGCTACAAGGAGTTGGTACAGTGGATGGACGCTGTGAAGAAGAAATACCCCAACCTGGAGATTATCGACGTGGCCAACGAGTGCGTCGCCGGTCATCAGGCCGACACCTACCTCTTCCAGGAGGCATTGGGTGGTCCTGGTGCTACTGGTTGGGATTGGCTCATCAAGGCTTTTGAGATGGCTCACGAGCGCTGGCCGAATGCCATCCTTATCTACAACGACTTCAATACGTTCCAATGGAACACCGATCAGTTCATCGAGATCTGTAAGACCCTGCGCGATGCAGGTGCTCCTATCGATGCCTACGGCTGCCAAAGCCACGATCTTACCGACTGTTCGCTGACCAACTTCAAGAACTCTATGGACAAGCTCCAGAACTCGCTGAAGATGCCTATGTACAGCACCGAGTATGATATTGGTACGAGCGATGACAAGAAGCAGGAGCAGCGCTACAAGGAGCAGATTCCCTATATGTGGGAGAAGGACTACTGCGCAGGAATCACCCTGTGGGGTTACATCTATGGTACCACATGGACCACCGATGGTAACTCTGGCATCATCCGCGATGGCAAGGATCGTCCTGCCATGACCTGGTTGCGTGAGTACATGAAGAGCGAGAAGGCATTGAATGCCAAGAGTCCCTTCCCCGGTATGGTGAAGGAGGCTTCGGTGTATGTCAAGCCTAAGGCGCTGAACATCGAGAAGGGTACTGAGAGTGTCGTTACCGTACGTGCCAAGATGAAAACGAAGACCATCGAGAAGATTGATCTCTATGAGGGTACCAAACTCATTGCAACCATGACGGAGCCCACTCGCACAGGCGAGTATGACTTTGCTTACGCACCTACTGTTCTTGGAAGCAAGGAACTGAAGGCTGTGGTGACCTGTACCGACGGCTTCACCTGGACACGCTATTCGCAGATTACCGTCTGCAACCCCCGTGCTCCTTATAAGAATAAGATTCAGGAGTTGCCCGGTACCCTGCAGTGCGAGAACTTCGACTCAGGTGCTGATGGCATTTCCTTCCACGACAACAACAGTCAGAAGCAGGGCGACGATTCATCATACCGTACGGATGCTACTGGCATCGACATCGGTAAGGGCGCAACCGGCTATGTCGTTGGCTATGGCGAGGTAGGCGAGTGGATGGAGTACACCGTCGATGTAAAGGAGGCTGGCCTCTATTCTATCGACATCAATTACTCTGCTCCCAACGATTGCGCTATCAATTTGGCAGTTAGCAATGACAACGGATTGATCAACCTTACTCCCGAAAAGTTCGAATTGGGCAAGACTGGCTCTTGGAGCACCTACAAGACGGCTCACGGACGTCTCATCGTTCCTCTTGATGAGGGCGAGCAGCGTCTGCGTCTTACCATCGCAGGTGGCACCGAACAGTATGTGGTCAACCTCGACAAGGTTGTCTTTACCCACATCGAACTGACCGATGACGTCAAGCTGACTCTCTCTACCGATCCTGCTGTGGGTACAGTTAGCACCAAGGTCAACGTGTTGGCTGATGTAACCGCAAAAGAAGGTGCTGATGTGAAGAATGTGAAGTTCTATGTCAATGGCATCTTGAACAAGACCATCAGCGAGGCTCCCTACGAGATTTCCTATACACCCACCACAAAGGGTATGTACACCTTGATGGCAATTGCCACCGATGCCGCCGACAGGCAGTCGGAAATGGCTGTTTACAGCCTGAAGGTCAACCCCAAGCGCACGGCTTACAAGACCATGAGCGTGCCTGGTGTAGTCGAGGCAGAGAACTTCGACAAGGGCGAGGAGGGCTTCACCTTCCACGACAGCGATGCTGAGTATCATGACAAGCCTACCAAGGTTTATCGTTCTGATAACGAAGGTGTGGATATCGTAGAGGGTAACAATGGATATGTTATCGGTTGGACAGCAGCCAACGAGTGGTTGGAGTACACCATCAACGTGGCTAACCCCGGATTGTACACTTGTGAGATGACAGCTTCCAACGGTAGCTCTACATCAGGTTCTGTTACCTTCAGCTTGGTAGGCGAGGAAGGCAAGCTCACCACACTTTGGACGGTAAGCTGCGCTAATACCGGTGCATGGGGTACCTACAAGGTGCGCAAGAGCACTACGAAGAAGGAACTCCAGGAGGGCAAGCAGATTATCCGCGTCACCTTCAAGAACGGTAACGTCAACCTTGACAAGTTCGAACTGAAGTGCGTGGAGGACTACACACCCGTGGAAGACATCGTGGTGGACAATACCAAGGCCAACCCTGTGGGCATCTTCAACCTCAGCGGTCAGAAGGTGAACGACTCATACCGTGGCATTGTCATCAAGAGTGGCAAGAAGATCTTGCAGAAGTAATTCCTAAGAAACCACAAACTATAAAAGCCCTCGTTCCTTGCCGGACGGGGGCTTTTATAGTTTAGTTCACAGTTCATGGTTATGAGTGCATAGTTGCTTCGCACAGTTCATAGTTCATAGTTCATAGTTCATAAGTAAGTGAACAAAATTCAACACTACAAAGCCTCTATCTCATCTGCTGTGAGACCTGTGGCATCAGCAATCTGACTCACCGAAAGGACGCCCATTGCCTTCAAGGAGCGGGCGGTGGATATTTGACGGTTTCTGTCACCTTTCTGCATGCCTTCGGCTATACCTTCGGCTTTTCCCTTCTGCATACCTTCAGCAAGTCCTTTCTGCATACCCTCGGCAAGACCCTCGGCATGTCCCTCGGCTTTTCCCTTCTTCTCGGCCGTGGTGATTACGCTGTACCAGTCACGGAAGTTCTTCAGGCCCTCCTCATAGTCCATGCGCTCCTGTGGGGTGTATTTCGAAGAATCGTCGTTGACATCTGGATAGTGGTTCTGGGATTCCGTGAGTGGCATAAGCTTACTGTTTTTAATGTTTTTACATTACGATGCAAAGATAGATATTTTTCACTAACCGCACAAACTTTCCTCTGGAAAAGTGCTTTTTTACCTTCTGGACCAAAAAGACAACCAAAGCTGAACGAAGCATCATGCTATGCATGGTGCATAAGATTTCATTACTTACTTCAAACCCTCTATTGCCTTGACGGCATCGAGAACGGTGGTCTTTCCATCGACCGTGACGTCGGTTGGCTTGGTGCCAGCTACATAGAGCACACGGGGCTTCTTATAGCTGTTAGTGACAGCGCTGAAGTCCTGCGCCATGTTGGCGATGATTATAGTGGGGAGCGTGTTGGTTGAAGGGGCGTCGAACGTAGGCGTTACAGGTATCTGTGAGAAGTCGAGGACAACCTGTGGAGAGGTGATAGCACCCGATCTGATGGTGCGCACGGTGGCAGGGATGGGAGCATATTCTACCTTGGCGGGAGGCGTGAGAACCAGGGTGCTTCCATCGGCGGTGTAAATGACTTTATCTTCGACCTTGAAGCCTTCGCTGTCCGTCATGGTGAACGTCGTGAGACTGGGGCAACCATAGAAGATGGGCGTTGAAGTGAAGCGCTTCGTGCCCTTGAAGTTGACAGTAGTCAAATTGGGCATACCCATGATGGCGTAGTCCGTCAGTTCGGGAGCATTATAGTTGACGACAGTGAAGCCTGCGTTAAAGAGCGCGTTCTCACCGATGCTGCTTGGCTGATTGTTCCATGTGTTGATGCTGACCTCGCCCGTGCAGTTAGTGAAAACGTTGTGACCGATGCTGCCCCTCACAGCGAGGGAGGTCTGCTGTAGTCCATAACACCCGCTGAAGGCTTCGTCCATGACACAAAGGGCATTGATGTCGAGTGTCTTCATACTGGTGCAGTTTTTGAAGGCATTGGGGTAAACATTGAGGCAGTTGAGGGTGACTGATGCCAGTTGAGGGCACTCACTGAAGGCTTCGCTGCCTATGTTGAGGTTCGGGTTGTCGATGTTGAGCTCTTGCAATTTACGCATGCCCTTGAAGACACCGTCACCGATGGTTCGTAGGTAGGAGTCGAAGGTTATCGTCGTCACTTGTTCCTTCGTCTTGAATGTAGTGCCATTGATCTCTTCGACATTGCGGAAGTGGAGCTTGGTGAAGATGGGGTTGCCACCGAAGGGGTCGACGTCGGTGGCATTGGCCACGGCTTGGCTGTGGACGTAGACGACATCGGTGTTGATGCCAAAGAACGCTAACCGTTCGAAATTCTTGAGCGTCTGGGGAATGGTCAGAGAGGCGAGCGTCAAGCCATCGAAGGCATTGCGGCCTATCGTCTCGAGGCTTCCGAGGCTGAGGCTTGTTAATCCCGTACAATTTTTAAAAGCATAATTGCCAATCTCACGTACCGCACCCAGATTGTGCCACTTGAGGTTTGTGCAGTCCTGGAAGGCACCATTACCCACTTTATCGACAACGCTGAAGCCATTGCCCAGACCATTGGTATAGAGGTTTGTGAAAGCAGGACAAGAGTAGCAGAAATAACTACCCAACGTCACGTGAGTGGCGCTTCCGAGATTGACGGACTTGAGGTTGGTACAGTTGCGGAAGGCACCATCGCCGAAAGTGCTGCACTTGTCGATATAGGCGGTGACAAGAGCGGTGCAGCCCTTGAATGCTTCACTGCCTATGGTAAGCTTTGTAGCGCTCTTCACGTTGAGGTCCTGGATGCTGGTGCAGTTCTCGAAGACATTGATGTCAATGTTCAGCGCAACCTGGCTCATCAATTCAAAAGTGCCATGGGTATTGGCGGTACCCAAGGCCGTACAACCAAAGAAAGCCTCACGGCCGATAGAGACAAGATTGGACTTTAATCTACTATCATACAGTGCGAAGTCTTTGAGGTGTTTACAGCCACTGAATGCGTAGGATTCGATGTACTTGAGGTTCGATCTGTAGGTGACCTTCTCCAGTATAAGGTTGTTCTCTGCCGCACTTCGGCCGATGGTCGTCACTCTATGGGCATTTCCCGTTACTTTTGACGTTACAGTAGAAGGGATGTTTAGCGTAGTGCCCACACTGGTTTTGGAAATCGAGGTCACGATTGCCGTATCACCTAGTAGTGTGTAGTCTATGCCATTTTGGGTGAGGAACTCATCAGCCGAGGCAGAGAGGTTATAGAGCGAGGCGACAATAAGCAGCACAGCGCTGCGCAAGAAGTGGGATGTAGATGTATGCATTCTCATAGTTATTTCTCTTTAAGAGCTTCGTTGACGATAGTTTTGATATCTTGGACATTGACCACGTTGTTGCCGTCAACGTCGAAGCGCGGGCGACTGCTGATGAACTTGGTACCAGAGTAGAACTTCGAGGCATAATGGTTGTCACCCTCGCGAATAATGACGTTGGGCATGGATTGACAAGTCTGCGAACCAGTGAATGTGTGTCCTGCCAAGGCTGTGATGTCCATGTAGCGAGTCTTTTTCGAGTCGATATAGGCCGTGATGGAGGTACAAGAGCCATTGACGATGATGCAGTGCTGCCCCGCGGGAACGTACTTAAGTGCCATCAGGTTGGAACTGTAGATGCAGCCCTCGTAGCTACTGAGGCTGGACGACTCCTCTATGTTATAAGCACCAAGCGAGTAGCAGCTCGGAGCGGGATTACCTGCGATGGTCGTAGCCCCTGTGAGGTTAATGCGTCGCACGAACTGCTGGTTGCAGAGCAAATTGGCGGGAACATAGGAACTGTTCACATTGACCTCCTCAAAGCATGAACCAAGAAAGGGTCCCGAGGAGGTAGTGAAAGAATGGCGGAACGTGAGCGCACAGTCGATGTAGAGGGTGCCCATGCAGCCCGCAAAGGTTTTGTTACTCAGGGTTGTCGTGAGCGCGTTGCTGAGAGGCACACTACAGAGATGCGTCTCACGCAACCCGCTGCAGTTCATGAAGGCCTGGTTGCCGATGACCTCACTCTTGATGGTGGCGGTGCGAAGACCTGTGCAACCATAGAATGCCTCAGTTCCAATCTCATCAGCATCGATTACAACACTCTTTAGACCTGTACAGCCCCCGAAGGCATAGGCTAAGACGCGGACACCCTGGGGGAAGGTAAAACCCTCAAGGGCAGTGCAATGTTGGAAGGCACGTTCGCCAATGAGCATGACGCTGGGAACATTGATAGATGTGAGGGAGGAACAGCCATAGAAAGCTCTTGCTGCAATCTCTGTGACCGACGTGCTCTCAATGGTAATGCTCGTCAATGCTGAGGCTCGGTAGAAGGCTTTTTCTTCAAGTCCGGTGACAATGTAAGTCTTTCCGTCAACAGTAATGGTGGCGGGGATGACGACGTCGCCTGAGGGATTCTGTTCTGCGGCTATGGTGACATCGCTACCGTTAGAGGCCACTTGATACATTAGGGTCTGACCTTTATAGGTGTACTCCAGCGTCGCCGCCTTTGCCATGCAAGGAAGCCATACTGCGAGTAGGAGAATTAGAATTTTTCTCATTTTACATGTTTTATATATGGTTTAACTGGATTTATTTCACTTGTTCATGACTCTCATATTGAAGATTCTATGTTCAACCAGCCATTGATAAAGCATCGATAACGCTTTTATATTTATGTAGTGTCACATTCATAAACCCCATTAAGAAGTATAATATAGGCATCAAGTAGCAAAGTTACACATTTTTCAAGAAAAACGAGTAAGAAACACCTTGAATTTTCACTCGAACTGCCATTTTTTTGATAAAAAATGCAAATATATCTTAAAATCCGGGGTAAAATCTAAATCAACTATGCACTCATAACTGTGCACGCAGTGCACGACCTTCACCCGACCATCACCCGTGTTTCACCCACGTTTCTCCACGCATTTGTGTAGGCTCTACGGGGGAACCTCGGGGGAAGGTCGGGGGAAGTTCATAGTTCATAGTTCTTCTGCAGCGAGCTGCGAAGCGGCAAGCCGAGCAGACTTCGCCGAGCCCTTCGGCCTTCATAGTTGTCTCGGCCTTTACTGCCAGTTGCTGTCCGCTTTTTTCTTTGTCTCTTGGCTTCCCGTTATCAAACCGATGTCAACCCGTTAGCATTCCGTTATCAACCCGTAGGATTTCAAGTCCTCAGAAATAGGTGTTTTGGTGTGTTTTTCCCTTTTTCGTGTCAAGAAATTATCATCAACGTAAAGCGACCGTTCACTTTACGTTCGCTTTACCTTCACTTTACGTTCGCTCACGTTTGTTCAGTGTTTTGTGAGCGCACCTAAAGCGCACCTAAAGTGTAGCGTGAAGGATGATGGAAAATGAATAATAACTCCACACTATGCAATGTGCATGGCTCAAAGTACTATGCACAAATAACTATGAACTATGAATTATGCACTCTGAACTGTGCGAAGCCATCACTCGTATTTCTTTGTCACCGCGGCACCAGTGTAGTAGTGCTGCAGGATGTCATTATAGGGATGTCCCTCGGCACCCATGATGGCAGCTCCAATCTGACACATGCCTACACCATGGCCCCAGCCGCGTCCGTGAAGCACGAAACGCTGAGGAATGCCGTTGGCATCGGCATCGAGTGCCTCTACGTCAAAGTTACTGCTGTAGAGGTGATTCTCGCTCAGGGCATGACGAATCTCCAACTCCTTACCGATGGTGAGGGTGTGCTTGCTGCCCACAATCTTGAGTTTCACCAGATGACCGCTCTGACCTCGCTCAATGGGCTGGAGTGCAATGATTTGACCAAACTCTATGCCCAGACGCTCGGACACGAGGGTAGAGAGTTGCTGCTGCGTGTACTCGCGTGTCCAACGGTAGTAGTTGCGCGTCTCAAGGTCGTAGTCGTTGAGCACGGACGAGAGGATGACGGACGAAAGGCGTGATGTGGCCAGCGAGGTGGGCTTATAGACAGAGGTGCCTTGGCTCAACGCCTCGTCGAGGGAAGGCAGACGGTCGGGGTTGCAGTAGGGATCGACTACCGACTGCAGGTAGGGGTGATGCACGTCCTCCCAGCAGTTCTCGAAGTCGTTGGTCACACCGCCGCAACATTTGGCAAAGCGTGCATCGCATACCTTACCGTCATAGGTAAGTATCTCACCTCGTGTCTGACGAATGGCCTCGGCTACCTCAGGCTGGGCGGCACGCGTGATGCCCTGGTAGCGCTGACAATGGTCGTCGGCACAGACATCGAAGATGGTATGCTCCTCCTGGTCGTGCCAACGTATCACCTCGGTGTCGGACTTGGTGAACTGGAAGAAGGCGTGTGCTTGTCCGCTGCGTCGCTTCTCCATCTGTGCCAGCAACCAACTGCGACTGATCACAGCCGATGCCTTGAGGAACTCCAACGGACTTGTAGCCTTCATCTCGCTACTGATGACGCTGGTCAGGTATTGCTCCACGGGCAGTATGTTGATGGCCACAATCTTCTCCTCGTCCACTACCAGACGAAGCTTGCCCTGGAAGGTCTGCGTCTCATTGCGTTCCCAATGGAACTCCTTGCCGATGGTGACCTGGTGCAGCGAGAAGGTGCTCTCGGCGCTGGCAGGTATGAGCGTGAACTCGCGGTAGAGGGCGTCGTTCCATTTCAGACAGCCGTCCTCGATGGTGAACACCTGGTCGCCGGTGATGTCGGAACCCTTGGCACGGAAATTGCCGTTGAGGGTGAACTTGAGATGGTCGGTGGTCATGATGCCTACGCTCACCTCGGGTTCCTTCTCGGCTTTTACTACGCTGGTAGCGCTGGCTTTGTGGTGATTGTGCTGTGCCATGCTGCCGTCGGCATGAGCCATGCTCTCCTCGCCATAGCTCACGCGCTGGATGATGGGCACCAGCTCTTCCTCGCTCATGGTAACCTCCTGCAGGATGCCGGCGGCACGCTGTGGGGTGAGTTTGCGAAAGTCTTCCTCGCGAGGTGTGATGATGAGACCTCCCATGTCGAGGGCTCCGGGACTCACGATGACCTGCTCGTCGCCCTCGGCATAGTAGCAGTCGGGACGATGCTTCTTGCGGGGGAAGATGAGCGTCACCAGTTCGTCGGGACGACCGCCAATGCCGGGTTGCTTCCAGCATACCACGTTCATGCGGGGCTCCCACTCGCCCTCCACGATGGGCAGCGCGTTGTACAGGCGCTCGCAGAGCGGACGGTCCATGTGGTAGGACAGCGCACGGATGACGAACACGGGGCATGCCCACGACCTTAGCAGGTAGAGACCGCTGCGCTTGTCGTTGCCCGAGTCGTCGAGCTCGGCCTCCTGCGCTCCCGTGAGGGGATAGAGCTTGGTGATGCTACCCTCATACTCCTTCCAGTCGCGCTCCAAGGGCAGCACGCCTCGCACGCCGGCTTGCAGATGGCAGTGGTCGGGGCATGAGGCTCCGCACACAGGACCGTTGTAGAAGATGATGTGTGAGGGCATGTCCCATGCAAAGCGACACATCATACCGAAATGGTCGAAAATGGCCTGAGGCTGATGGCGACGGGTAGGTATGGTGAAGTGCTTGGGCAGTATGGGGTAGGGGTTGACCAATAGCTGGTAGTACTTCTCGGTGGGTAGTGAGCGTTGTATCTTTGGACGGTTGTGGTCGCAGAGGAAGCAGGGACGGTTCTCTATCGTCTGAGCATCAACCTTAGCCCCTGTGCTGATGATGCGTGCAGGGTTCCATTGCAGCGTCATGGTGGCCTCTCCCTCCACCACCTGACGTGTCTGCACATGCTCCAGTTCCTCGTAGCGCTTGGCAGCCTCCTGCCAGCGTGTGAGCTCTAACTGGTGGAAGAGGTTTGCCTCCTCGGCTGTGACACGATGCTGCCACAACTCGCACATCTGCTGACGGGCACGTATCTCGGTGGTGCGCAACTGATCCTTGTAGATGTTGTTACGGTTGACGGCCTCCACGGAGAGAGCCGCGTCGCTGTTGCCCTCCCAGCGTCGGCACAGATACAGTTCGTCGTAGATGCGGGCAATGCGGTAGCGACGGCTCAGCATCAGTCCCAGCGCATAGTCCTCACCATAACTGGTGTTGGGTATCTGTATCTTTCGCAGCAGGGGCGTGTAGAAGGCGCGTGGGGCACCCAGACCGTTGATGCGAAGTGCATTGTTTCGGCCATTGGTGGCGGTCCACTCCTTGTGGTCGATGAGCCCCGGGGGCAGTGTTTCAAGGTTGAAGTTGGTCATGCGGTAGCTGCCGATGACCATGGCAGCCTTCTCGTCGTGAAACTTGTTGACGATGCGCTGCAGGGTGGTGGGACTGCTGTAGAGGTCGTCGCTGTCGAGCTGCACGGCAAAGCGTCCGCAGCGGAAGTCGTGCACGGCCATGTTCCAGCATCCGCCGATGCCGAGGTCGTCGCGCTCGGGGATGAGGTGGATGACGCGCTCGTCCTCCCGGGCAAGTCTTCTGAGGATGTCGGTAGTGCCGTCGGTACTGCCATTGTCCACCACGATGACGTTGAAGGCAAAGTCGGTCTGCTGCGACAGGGCGCTGCGCACGGCATCCTCGATGGTGCGCTCACGATTGCGTACCGGGATGATGACGCTCGCCTCGACGTTCATGCTTCCAGCCTCCGACGTGTCGTCCATGCGCACCTCGTCCAGTTCGGAAGGGGCAAGGTAGGCGTTGATCTTGCGCAGGTGACGGGTAGCCACGCGCTCCATTTCAATCTGGCGGGCGCGATTGCGGGGATCCACATAGTCAAACTGCTTCTCGCCACTCTTGCGCATGTCGGTCTCCACCTCGGTATAGAGGTACTCGTTGATGTGCAGGGGCAGTTGCTTGCGACTCAGGAAGAGGCGCAGGTCGTAGAGTCCGGCAAACTGGTAGTTATGGTTGCCGAGTCCCTTGATGTACTCGTGGAGGTCCTGCGTGCGTATGAGCAGTACGGAGCCCATGGCGAAGTCGTCGCGAATGCTGCCCAGCTGATAGTCGATGAGGGGCATGCGCTGTCGCTCTCCGTCGGGGGTGACGATGTAGTGGTCGGCATAGCTCAGGGGTGCGTTGGCATCGATGGCCACGCTGAGCCAGCGCTCCAGGGCATGATAGCCCAGCTGAAGCGTCCACGTCTTGGTGTATATAAGGGTGTAGGGAGCCTTCGACGTCTCGCCTATGTATCGTATAGTCTTGGTGCTGAAGGGAGCCTCCTGCAGATGATGGATGCAATCAACCAGGGGTTCGGCTTGCAGATGCTCAATGGTGGTGTGTGCTTGCGCCTCATTCTCAAAGGGGATGAAAAAATCTATTCCGGGCCTCATAAAATGTATGTTTTTCGACTTAGACAATGAATTTTCCACAAAGTTATTGTTTTTTTTTGAAAAATGTGCTAACGAACCATAAAAAATGACTATATTTGTAAAGTGATATAAACAGATAGCCATGAAATACTATTTAGCAGTAGATTTAGGTGCCACGAGTGGGCGTACGGTGCTGGCCTCGTTTGACGGCGACAAGGTGGAGATGCGCGTGTGGACACGTTTCGAGAATCCGCAGGTGCCCATGACGGGTCATATCTTCTGGAATCTCTCTTATTTATATTATGAAATCGTGAAGGCGCTTAGGAAGACGGCTGAGGAGAAAGTGCAGATAGAGAGCATCGGCATAGACACCTGGGGGTGCGACTTTGCTTTCTTCGGTAAGCAGGGTCAGCTTATGGGTATGCCCTTCTGCTACCGCGACCCTCATACCGACGGTGCCATAGAGGAGTTTACACGGGTGCACATGAATGCTGATGCACTCTATCATAAGACGGGCATCCAGTTCATGCCCTTCAACAGCCTCTTCCAGCTCGATACCATGCGCCGTACGGGCATCACCGCCCTGAAGGCTGCCGACAAGGTGATGTTCATCCCCGATGCCCTCAGCTTCCTGCTGACGGGTAAGTGTGTGTGCGAATACACCGTGGCAAGTACCAGTCAGCTGGTGAATGCCGAGACGGGCGACCTGGACGAGGGACTGCTGCATTTCGTGGGACTGAGCCGTAAGCAGTTTGGCAAGATGACGCAGCCGGGCACCGTCATCGGTACACTGACCGAGCAGATTCAGCAGGTGACCGGTGTGGGGGCCATCCCCGTGGTGGCAGTGGCAGGGCACGACACGGCGTCGGCTGTGGCCAGCGTGCCTGCCGTCGATGCTAACTTTGCCTATCTGAGCTGCGGCACATGGTCGCTGCTGGGAGTGGAGTCGCCCAAGGCCATCATCACCAAGGCCAGTCGTGAGGAGAACTTCACCAACGAGGGCGGTGTGGATGGCACCGTGAGATTCCTGAAGAACATCTGCGGACTGTGGATCTTCGAGGGATGCAGAAAGGAGTTCAAGGATGTGCCCAGCGATGTGGCAGAGCTGATAGAACTGAGTCTGAAGAGCGAGTATGAGGGTATGATCTATCCTGATGACGAACTCTTTGCCCATCCCGATTCAATGACGGGGGCCATCGACGAGTATTGCCGTCGTACCAACCAACCGCTGCCCCAGACGCCGGGCGACTACATACGCTGTATCTTCCGCAGTCTGGCACGTCGCTATGCCGAGGTGGTGGACATCCTGCGCTCGCTTACCGATGTCAAGATAGAGCGTCTTCATGTCATCGGGGGTGGCAGTCTGAACAAGCACCTCATGCAGATGACGGCCGATGCTACCGGACTGCCCGTCATAGCAGGTCCTGCCGAGGGTACGGCACTGGGTAATGTGCTCATGCAGCTCCGTGCCTCGGGCGATGTGGCCTCGCTGCAGCAGATGCGACAGATTAGTGCCAATAGTGTGGAAACCGTAACTTATGAACCAAAATACTAATTAAGGAATAAAAAATGAAATCAGAACAAATCAACCAGGCATACGCCATTGCCAAGGAGCGTTATGCAGAGATTGGAGTGGATACCGAGAAGGTATTGGAGCAGTTGCAGAACTTTCACCTGTCGTTGCATTGCTGGCAGGCAGATGATGTGAAGGGCTTTGAGGTGCAGGCCGGTGCCATGAGTGGTGGCATACAGAGTACGGGAAACTTCCCCGGTGCAGCACGCAACATTGACGAACTGCGTGAGGACATCCTCATGGCCAAGAGCTTGATTCCTGGTAGCCATCGTCTGAACCTGCATGAGATCTATGGCGATTTCAAGGGCAAGGTGGTGGACCGTGACGAGGTGACCGTGGAGTACTTCCAGAGCTGGATTGACTGGGCTAAGGAGCATGACACCTTGCTCGACTTCAACTCGTCAAGCTTCTCGCACCCCAAGAGCGGTAGTCTCACCCTGAGCAATCCCGACAAGGGCATACGTGAGTTCTGGATTGAGCATACCAAGCGCTGCCGTGACATCGCCAATGCCATGGGCGAGGCGCAGGGCGATCCCTGTATCATGAACCTATGGGTGCACGATGGTTGCAAGGACGTGAGTGTGAACCATGCCTTGTATCGTAACCTGCTGAAACAGTCGCTCGACGACATCTTTGCCAAGAAGCAGCCTATGATGAAGGACTGCATCGAGGGTAAGGTGTTTGGCATCGGTCTGGAGAGTTTCACCGTGGGCAGCCACGACTTCTATACTGCCTATGCAGCCAAGAACGGTCAGCTGCTGACCATCGACACCGGTCACTATCACCCCACGGAGAGTCCTGCCGACAAGGTGAGCGCTGTGCTGCCCTTCATCAGCGAACTGATGCTACATGTCAGTCGTCCCGTACGCTGGGACAGCGACCACGTTACCATCATGGACGACCCCACGCAGGAACTCTTCAGCGAGATTGTGCGTGCCGATGCACTGGACCGTGTGCACTATGGCCTCGACTTCTTCGATGGCAGCATCAATCGCATCGGTGCCTACGTCATCGGTTCGCGTGCCGCACAGAAGTGCATGCTGCGTGCCTTGCTCGAACCCCGCGAAGCTATCAGTCAGCTCGAATTGGCAGGCGAGGGCTACAAGGTGCTTGCGCTCATCGAGGAGCAGAAGGCCATGCCTTGGCAAGCCGTCTATGACGAGTTCTGCCTGCGTAACGACGTGCCTGTGGGTCAGGGCTTTCTGGCTGAGATTGACAAGTATGTGGCTGAGGTGACAAGCGCGAGATAATTCACAATTCACAACTGATAATTGAAAGTGCATGATGCACAGTTTGTAATACATACTACATAATTGAATTATGGCGAAGTCTTCCCTCAAGAGCACCCTTGCGGTGTCTCTCAACAACTATCTTGATGCAGGTGCCATCGTGGCGGGTGGCAGCGGCATCACCCTGTGGCAGAACTATCTTGACCTTAGCGAGATGCACCTTGGGTGGATCAACGCACTTAGCGCGAATGCGTTGGGTGCTGCCATTGGTGCCATCATAGGTGGCGTGCTGGCCGACAAGTTTGGCCGTAAGTTCATATTCATCTATAACTTGCTGGTGTATATGGTGGGTGTGCTCATCGTGATGCTGGCTGTCAACTTCCCCATGCTGCTGGCTGGTTTCCTCATCACGGGTATCTCGGTGGGCATTGGCGTACCCGCCTCGTGGACATACATCAGCGAGAGTTCGGAGGTGCATAACCGTGGACGCAACATTTGCATTTCACAGATGTCGTGGGGATTCGGTCCTATGATCATCTTGCTCATGGGTATGCTCTTTGCTCCGGGTGGCTACCTCTATGGTGGCGTGGAATGGATGGCGCATACCGTACTGGGAGAGGATGCGGCGGTGAAGGCCGTCGAGGTGTTCAGCTCACGTTTCGTCTTCTTCACCCTGTTTGTGGTGGCTCTCATAGCATGGACGTTGCAGAGGCAACTCGAAGAGAGTGCTGAATTTGAAGCCAACAAGGCGGCTGCAAAGGAGAAGGGTGAGGCATCGGGTATCATACAGTCGTTCAAGATGCTGTTCTCAAACAAGATAGCGGTACGCACCGCCATCTTCCTGGCTGCCATCTACCTTACCTGGAACCTCGTGGCAAGTGTGATGGGATTCTTCTCGCCTCACATCTGCGAGACGGCAGGTGGAGTGAGCAACGAATACTCCAACTGGATGAACTGCATCCAGTGGGCCACGGTGGTGGTCATCACCTTTGGCGTGTCGTTCATCATCGACCGTGTCAGTCATAAGGTGCTGTACGTGTTTGGTTTGCTGGCGGCTCTTGCCACATGGCTGCTCATTGTCACTACGGGTGTCAACGGCATCGGTTCGCTGTGGGCATTTGTCATTCTGTGGGGTGTAAACGGGGGTGTCTCGGTACAGATATTCTATGCACTATGGGGTTCGGAACTCTTTCCTGCCAAGTGTCGTGCAGGTGCCCAGGGCTTGATGTTCTTCGTGGTGCGCGGATTGAGTGCAGCATGGGGCCTTGCCTTCACCTCCATCTATGACGGTGGCAAGGGCTTTATCTTTGCGGCATGGTGTATGATTGGTCTTCTGGCCGTCTCACTCATCGTGGGTGTCATCGGGGCTCCCAATACTCGTGGAAAGTCGCTCGAGCAGATTACGAGAGAGAGGTATGGGGAATAATCCCCCTTCACCCTGGTTTCTCCCGACGATCCTCCACAATTCTCCACGAATTTGTGTAGGAACCTCGTAGGAAGCTCGGAGAAAACAAGGGAAATACATGACTTCCCATGGCTTTCTATGACTTCCTTTGTCAACCCATGTTTCTTGTGACCTACAAATATCGTATCTTGAATTTGCTTGATAAAATCAGAAACTAAATAAAAAAAGAAAATATGCCAAATAAATGTGATAAATCCTTCTCATCAGAGGAGGTGGTGCAGAGCACCGGAGAAGGCCATTCAATCCTGTGTGGTCGTCAAGGTCTTAAAAATGTGATAGATCAGATTGCCGAAGTGACCGGCTACCTGTGGCAGAAAGGATGGGCTGAACGTAATGGCGGTAACATTACCGTCAACGTCACCGAGTTTATGGACGAGGAGTGCAAGGCTATGCCTGCCATTGCTCCCGTAAAGCAGATTGGTATGGTGCTGCCTAACCTCAAGGGTAAGTATTTCTATGCCAAGGGTACTGGAAAGCGCATGCGCGACCTGGCTCGATGGCCTATGCAGAACGGTAGCATCATTCGCATCTGCGACGACTGCGCCAGCTATGAGATTATTGCCGACGAACCCGTCGTGCCCACCTCGGAGTTGCCCAGCCATCTGGCTTTGCAGGACTATCTGTTGGGTAGTGGAAGCACCTACAAGGCTACGCTACACACTCACCCCATCGAACTGGTGGCAATGTCGCACATACAGCGCTTCCTCAAGGGTGACGAGATGACTCGTGTACTGTGGTCGATGATTCCCGAGACGCTTGCTTTTGCTCCTCTGGGCATCGGCATCGTGCCCTACGGTCTTCCTGGGTCGGTTGAGCTGGCTCAGGCAACCCTCGAACAAATCAAGACGCACGACGTGGTGCTGTGGGAGAAGCATGGTACGGTGGCTGTGGGTACCGACATCATGGATGCATTCGACCAAACCGACGTACTCTGCAAGGCTGCCAACATCTACATGTGTGCACGCAACATGGGTAGCGAACCCGATGGCATGACGGATGAGGCCATGAAGGAGGTGCAAGATGTGTTTAACCTACCTAAAACAAGACCTTGTTGATTATGGCTCAGCGTTTTGCATTTAAGATGTTCCTCAAACCTGGTTGTGAAGAGGAGTATGAGAAGCGCCATGCTGCTTTGTGGCCTGAGTTGAGACAGCAAATCAAGGATGCAGGGGTGAGCAACTACAGCATCTATTGGGATAAGGATACCAACATCCTCTTCGGCTATCAGGAGGTGGCCGAAGGGGCTGCCAATACGCAGGACACCAGTAATGGGGTGGATGAGATTACACAGAAATGGTGGGACATGATGGCCGACATCATGGAGGTCAATCCAGATAACTCGCCCATCACCATTCCCATTCAGGAGGTATTCCATCTGGATTGACTTTAGGTAATCGTAAACATAGCAGGGTACAGTATATCTTGCCAGCAAGTGGAGAAGAAATTATCCGTAAAATATTTTCTTCTTCCCTTTGTTGTCCCGATATTAACCCGATATTAACCCGATGTATTCCCGATACTTTCCCGATGGTTTTCATCCCGATGATTACGAGGGTTTTTATGGGGAATAGCACTTGTTAGTGTAAAGATTGTTTGTATCTTGGTTCTCCTCACATCAATCACACATTATATTCTCTCTTCTTGATTCCAAGTTGCATCTTTGTGTGTTTTTTTATGTAAGTCTTTGCACATCTGGTATTAATATTGTGCCAATAAGTGTGTTTTTTGCCTTAAAATTTGCATTTGATGTTTTTTTTGCTTTAATTTGCATCAGTTTTGTGATGGTAAAAAAATAAATTGGTACGATTTAACCTCAGTACCATAAAAAACTCACATCACAAATCGTACCAAGTTAATTTTTTATCATCACTTAAAATACAAACTATTACATTTATGAAACAATTCAAAAAGTTTTATGGCTTGATGTCATTGGCATTGTCGGCAATGTTCGTTTCTTGTGGCAGCGACGATGTCTCTGATCCCACCCCCTCCATCCCCGGTCAGAATGAGCGCCCTGATGTGACTATCACGGGCGAGATGAAGTCGGCTCAATTGTTGGGTTTTGTACGCGATACCCAGGGAAAAGCTTTGGCTGGTGTGACGGTAGGAAGTGGTTCTACGGTTACCGTGACAGATGCTTCGGGCTCATTTGCCCTCAGTAAGGTCGAGGTGGTGAACGGTCGTACCGTGGTTGACCTGAAAAAGGATGGTTACTTTGATGTGGTTCGTTCCGTATCAATGAAGCAGAGTGATAACTGGGAAATTGTGATGGTCAGCAAGAACAACTCTGAGATAGCTGCCCAGTCAACCTATAACGCTTCGAAGGCTGGCACGCTGAAGACGAGTGCCGGCATGAAGGTGGAAATGCCCGCCAATGGTTACAAGGTGGATGCTACTGGTAAGGACTATACCGGAAGCGTGACCAGCGAACTGCTCTATCTGGATCCCGATGACGATAATTTCGAGGCTATGATGCCCGGCGGTGACTTGGCTGCCGTACGTGAGGACAATAGCGTGGCTCAGCTGGTGTCATACGGTATGTTGCAGGTAAAGATGAGCGATGACAAAGGCAACAAACTCCAACTGAAGGATGGCTCTGAGGCTCAGCTTACTTTCCCTGTACCCGATATGTTTGTGGGTAAGACGCTTCCTAACGAGATTCCCCTCTGGAGCTTCAACGAGAAGACCGGTTTGTGGGAGGAAGAAGGCGTGGCTTCTCTCAAAGGTAACGAGTACGTAGGTAAGGTGAAGCATTTCTCATGGGTGAACCTTGACTGGCCAGAGACACGTAGCCAAATAAAGGGTAGAGTAGTGAACGAAGATGGTGAAGCGATTCCTAACGTATCCGTTCATGTAGGTCAAACCTTTACTCAAGCCGGTCCTAATGGCGATTTTGAGTGCTTTGTGCCTGCCAATACTGAGTTTGATGTATGTGTAGAATCAGCTGACTATGCATTCTATGAACCCGTGGTAAATGTGCATGTATCTGGCATCAATGCTACGGAAACTGAGACGATAGAAATTGTTTTGCCTCGTAGCAAATATGCTTATGGTCGCATTGTGAATGAGGGTTCTGCCACCTTGCTTTCTACCTTGTGGATTACCTATGGCGAAAACGGCATGACTAAGGCTGTACATAGCACAATAGATGGCAACTTCAAGATTATTCTTCCCTTCAACTATCGTGGTAACGCTGACCTGCATATTCTGTGTGGTGATGGTACGATTTTGGTTAAGCCCATCCAGTTGACGGGTGGTGACGTGAATCTGGGTGACGTTGATATCAATGGTACAGAACCAGGTGCGCCTATTGGTAAAAACATACTTTATGCTACTGTAGCAGGAGAGGTGTACGAACTTGACATGAGTGCAAAGGAACAATCAGAAGTCAATTCGTTTACCGATCTTTTAAATGCAAGTTGCATAATCTTTGACAACAGCTTGACATTGACTTCTTTGGATGGTCTTGATGGCAACAATGCGTATATTACTGATGAGTTCTCCGTTTGGAATTTGGAGGTTGATGATATCCGTAAGACTGAATCAAATGCTAGATTTGAATATGGTTGCAGAACTTCTGATGGCTTCACTGATATCTTTGGTGAAGAATTGTCGTGTGCCGTAACCGATCAGCAGAACAAGGTTGTGCTAAATATTGCAGGTTCTATCAATTTTAATTCATACAACCAGAAGACTGGACGTGAGTTGAGTGAAATCGGACAGGTATTAGGTAATGGTCTTACATATAACGTGGCACTTCGTGCTAAAACGGTGAAGAACATCACGCCTGCACAATGCCCATCTTACACTCCATTTATCAACAATTCTTATCCCTACGCATTGGTTTTCGATGCAAACAAGTATTTTGATAAGCTTATTACTTTGTATGATGATTGCGACTCTCTTGCTGTATCTGATCTCGTTAAGCAACTCGAGCGTAATGGACTTAAGCTTGTAAGTGGTGAGCCATACGAAGTTGGAATGCAAAATTGGGATGGTACTTTCTATGATGAAGCCAAAAACCGTATTGTAGAAATTGAATATACATCATATTTGAGATTGCCCGATTATGAGGTTGAGAGTGCATACGACATCGCTGCTTCTCTTGTGGTAAATGTAATGGAAGGTGCCAAGTTCAATTTCTCCGAATTGGATGCTGTTTATCAAGTGAAGAAGATGAAGAAAAGTCTCCGAAAGGCGAGAATGAACAAGAAACGTTGATAGTTACGAAGTTATAATAAATTAGGCGTGCCGTCCGTGGCACGCCTTTTTTGTGTATGCTGTGTTTTCTCGTTTATGCTAATCGACCATTAGAGATTGTTTGTACGTTCAATTCCTAATGGCCGATTGCTATGATTGCTTGGTGATGTTGTCTTTTTCTGGTTGACTACCAGCGTTGTCGTCTTAATTGTTGTGCTGTATGAGCTCGCGCATGATGTCGATTTCGCGTGACGACTTGCCATGTGCAAGGAGCTCCTCTTTGTCCTTGTCGAAGGGAGACATGATGTGGATGATCTTGGGGTCGTCGGTAAGATAGCGCTTTGTGTATTGGTGATAGAAGGCCAGCGCGCTCATCGTGTCGCCCATCAGCCATGCGGTATGTCCGCCGTTGAGGTAATCCTCCCATGTGGCTGCCGTGTGCAGGTTGTAAAGCTTCTTGTAGTAGCGCAGGGCAGTCTCGTACTTCTTCTGCTTGAAGGCGCACCACGCAATGGCACGCATGGAGGGCACCACCTTCTTCTCCTCTAACTCCAGTTTGTAGAAGCGTTGCGATGCCTCCTGGTATCTGCCCAGTTTCATCAGACACAAGCCAGTGTCGGTGATGATCTTGCTGCTGTTGGGTACCACCTCCTCGAGCCTCAGCAGACAATCGAGCAGACTCTCGTAGTTCTGCGTCTTCTCGTAGCAGTCGATGAGCATCTTCAGCACGACAGGATCATCAGAATTGAGGATGTCGGCTTGCTGTAGGCAGCCGATGGCTTGCCTGTGCTTGCCCATGTTGATAAGGCATTTTCCCATCGACGATAGTGTCTCAAAGGTACTACCTTCGGTGGATGACAAGTGTGTGAGATAGTTGTATGCGATGCGGCTATCGCCATATTTGTACATCAACTGCGCAATTTGGTTGAGTATGGAAGTATGATTCTGTAGCGCAATCTTCAGGTAGTTATTATCAAGAAAATTGAGTGAGAAGTCGAAGAGGTTGTCCATCTCTTTCTTCCATCTCGACTTGGTGAACAGGCGATAGAGTATGCGTACGGTATTGCTGATTTCCTCTTCGGGCTTGAACTTCTCCTGTGAGAAGTCGGCACCTGTGAAAGCCTCTGCCTGTTCTGCCTGCTCGCTTACGGAGTTCAGCATTTGGTCGATGAAAGCTCTTTGTAAGCTTCCTTTCAGCATGAGTGCCAACGAATATTTGTCGATGTCGAACATCGTGCTTTGTGAGAAGATGAGCTTTATCAGCGCGTTGGGTTTGCCATTCCTGTAGGTCACTTCTTCGATAGTCTTGTCGTGTGCATCAAAGGGTTTGAACCAGTTGGCCATATTCTGGAAGAATGGGTTTGACATGTTGCTGACGAAGAGTTCCATGTTGATGTCCACGCCTTCCTTCTGCATGTTAATCAGTTGGAATATGGAGTCTGTGAATTTCTTCTTCTTACGACCCATGGCCTTGTCCTCATCCTCCTGCTGTCTTTTCAGCAGTTTGTCAAAGGCATCCATTCCCATTTCGCCTTCTTCCATTTCGGCTTCAAAGCCCATTCTAAGTCGTTCATCCTTGATGCCTTCGCTGAGTATGGGCATGATGTCCTGGCGTATCTTCCTCTCTATGTTCTCTGTCTGCGAACTCATGAACAGCTCTCTGTTGGTTCGGCACACCCATTCCTGAGTGATGGGGTTGGCGAAGAGTTCCCTGATGAGTTTGTCCGACTCAGGGAAGAGAGGGATGACGCGTTCGTGCTTCAATGCCATGATGACGAGCGCCACCAAGGCGCGAGGTTCGCTGTACGCAAGGCCGACCAGCAGTTGAAGAGTTTTGGGCGTAAAGTATTCCCAGATGTTAAGCATCAGTCCTGCAATAAATTGTTGCTTTTCCCTCTCGTTGTAGTGACTGTATCGCAGCTCCAGTTCCTCAAACGAGTGGGGTAGGGCATTGGCACAATAGGCTATTTCGAAGGCACGGCTTCCTGTGGCATCGTAAAGGTAGTTGGGATCAGTAGCCCTGTGGTAGCACGAAGCGTAGTAGTCGTCCTCCCTCTTGATGCGGGCATAGGTATCCAACTTGTTGAGCAGCAGGAATGTCTTGCGCACCATTCTGCTCTGCATCTCCTCCTGACCGGGGTCTGTGCCACCGTTCACCAAAAAGTCGAGCATAGCATTGTAGTCGCGTTCTATGCTTTCAAACTCTCGTGTATAGTCGTCGTTGTCTGTCTCCTTCAGCAGGGAGGCCATAAGGAACAAGGCATCACTCAAGTGAAAGTGTTCGAGTGCATCTTTTGCTTCGCCTACTATTTGCTTAAAAACTTCTTTTGTCATCATGGTTCTTATTGGGTTGCTTGTGCCGCTATGCTTTCCGTGTTGAGCGAGGCATTTATCCAGCCACGTGTAGTGAGCCAGTTCTTAGCCTGCTCTACGGTTTGCATCTTCACCTTGTTCAACTTGTTGTATTGACATGCCTTGAGCGATGCCATTGTATCGACCGCCTGGATGGGCAGTTCGTAGCGTTGTTTCAGCAAACTGTCCATCGCCGCTACGTCCGGTTGGGTGTTCAGGGCTTCAGTAGCCTTGTCGTACACCTGTTTCAATGCTTCTATCTGCTTGGCTATACGCTTGTCGTTCAATGCCTTGGGCGTAGTAGCTAATACCATCCACCCTTGCTCTTTCTCGTTGCTTTGCCAGACGCTCTTTCCGCCTTGCGCTATGGCAAGCGTGGCATAAGGTTCGTCCAGCAGAGCACCATCCACCAGGATGTTGGTGAGCATCTCGCATCGTAACATGTGGTTGTTAAACTGTGTGCGGAAGATGTCGAGTTGGTCGATGCCCGTGCCTTGCAGCATCTCGTCCGTCAGGTAGTCGGTATAGCTGTGCCTGTCCATGGCAATCAGTCGCTCCTTGAGCTGCTTTGTGGCCGTGATGCGCTTTCCCTTGGCAGTTATCAGTTGCATACGACTTTGCAATTCGGCTATGGCCGTGGTCTTGAATCCGTCCTTCTCCATGCAGAGCAGACGTGCTATGTCGCTCGTGGCCACCTCGGCACGGTGGTTAGTGAGTGCGGTATCGCAATCCTCCATGGTGCTGAGATGTATGAGTCGGATGTCCTCGTCGAGTGCTTTGAGCATGCCTGTGGCTTCGGCATAGTAGAGTGGCATGCAGCTCTGGCAGGGAAATACTGCCACATGCAAGGCCAGCGAGTCTTGCTTGCGCAGTTCGTCCTCGCTGATGGTTGTCTCCGTCTTCTTGGTACACGACAACAGCGTGGCAAGGCAGACAAATATCCAGAATTTGTTGAATCTCATTTTCAAAAAAAATCCCCCGCCATCACACGTTCGATGAGGGCGGGGGAGTATGTTAGTTTGTATTAGCCCTTGATAGCAGCTACACCGGGAAGCACCTTACCCTCGATAGCCTCGAGCAGAGCACCACCACCAGTTGAGATGTAGCTAACCTTGTCGGTCAAACCGAACTTGGTGCAGCAAGCTACTGAGTCACCACCACCGATGAGTGAGAATGCACCTTCAGCAGTTGCCTTAGCGATAGCGTCACCTACAGCACGTGAACCAGCGCAGAAGTCGTCGCACTCGAAGCAGCCGGCAGGACCGTTCCACAGAATGGTCTTAGCACCCTCGATGGCAGCAGCAAACTTGGCAGCGCTCTCAGGACCTGCATCCAGACCCTCGTACTCTGCGGGGATAGCGCTTGAGGGGAACACCTCAATCTTAGCGCCTTCCTTCACGCTGAAGGTTGAGAAGTCGTAACCGGTGCAGCAAACTGAGTCAGAACCCAGTACCAACTCTACGCCGTTCTCCTTAGCCTTCTTCTCTACGTCGAGAGCTACATCCAGCTTGTCGAGCTCAACGATAGAACCGCCAATCTCACCACCGTGAGCCTTAGCGAAGGTGTAGGTCATACCACCGCAGAGGATGAGCTTGTCAACCTTGCCGAGGAGGTTCTCGATGATACCGATCTTAGAAGATACCTTTGAACCACCCATGATGGCAACGAAGGGACGCTTGATGTTGCTCAGTACGGTGACAACAGCCTGAACCTCCTTCTCCATGAGGAAGCCCAACATCTTGTTGACAGCATCGAAGTAGTCAGCGATAACTGCTGTAGATGCGTGCTTGCGGTGAGCTGTACCGAATGCATCCATCACGTAGCAGTCTGCGTATGAAGCGAGCTTCTTA
>JAZLKL010000088.1:0-32444 GCA_045597585.1 Bacteroidaceae bacterium
TCAAAGAACTATTCTCGCATCACAGAGAGGCGATAAGAACGCCGCCCTTCGCTCTCGGAGGGCTCATCTCTCGTTTGCGGTTGCAAAGGTACGACACTTTTTCCGTTCCACCAAATGTTTTTCACACTTTTTTCAAAAAAAATGCGAAAACACCCTAAATTTATGTATTGAAAAGTAAGTGTTGATACAATACCTTATTTATAAATACGCGCGAGAAGTTACTCATTGTTAACACCACAAAAAGGACAACTTCCTTTATCATGCAGTGGTGCTCCACAATGTCCACAATGGTAACGTGGACGTATTTTTTTTATATAATAACATACTGAATACAATAGAAAAATAACAAAGAGAGGGTAACCAGCATATACTAAGGTAGCCAGAGAGAAGAAAAGATACAGGATGGCCAAACTGGTGATTGTGACAAAAACATAAAGAAAGGACTTAAAAAAAGACAATTGGCGAAGGCAATCGTCAATAGTCGCGATAAAAAACACCAGAATAAGCCAACAAGTGAATAAAAAAGCGCCAAGAAGTGGCGAAACTGCAAAGGGATTAAGAGTGGGATCGAAATAGAACCCTTCCCATACATGAGGTGCAAATAGTTGGATACTTGAATATAATACCGCAGAACCACTCAGAGTAAGCCGTAATAACGTGGGGTAAGGGCTATAAATGCGATGAAGAAAAACAAGAGCAAACATTTTAGTCCCCTTTGCATTCTTGTTTTTTCCACAGAACACATAAAGAAAACGGAGTATAAAGATAACCACCAATATTCCCACAAGAACAAGAGTTCCCAATACATGATTGCCACTTAACTTAAAGATTGCTATCGAAATTGGATCATCGGGAGAAACAGAAGGAAGTAAACTATGTTCTCTCACCCACCCTTGGGTATGTTGGTCACGTGCTACTTTAATCCACACAGAATCAATTTCGTCCTCAGGAACTATTGCAGTTTCAGCCACAATAAGTTCATCGTTCTTTAAAACAATAACTGAGTCGGGCATAACGGCCAACATCTGTGCACGCGAAGGTATCTCTGTACACAACGACAAAGTATCAACTTGAACCACAAAATTAAATCCAACGGAATAATGATGTTTCTCAACAAATTCTATAGAATCGGATACATGTTCGTCATCAGAGTTCAAAGCATCTAAATGATGATGTTGATAATAACATGCACTCAGAAGGCTTAGTGCACACAAGACAAAAAATGTAGAGAGTAGCTTTTTCATGACATAAATAAATCCCAAAGTACACCAATTACTTCTTACACATGAGGCGACAACACCTGAACCTGACACAATTTACAATTAAATCGTAAAGGGAAAATACGACCATCTGCACTACGGAGCGAGAGTGGGGACAAAGGTTTACCACACAAACCTAATTCATAGCGTGGACAATACTTAAGAGTCATGAGTACAAGTCCTGGCTTATTGACATGCGAACATTCCATCGCATAATCAACGGAAGAAGCACCATTCCTCTCATAAAAACGGCGTGCCAAACGATTGGACACGTTAGCATTATACTCCAAATTACCCTTGATGAAATTACTATTTGGACAACGTGACGAACGTACAAAAGAGGTTGTTACATCCAAATGGTTATAGCTACTAATACGCTTCTGCATCATTAATTCGACTAGCTGCCGACGCCAATCAGAAAGCACACTGGAAGGAATAAACCATTCTTGGGAGAAACGAATATCAACCCCATTGCTAACAAATGGAGAGTCGCCCAACTTACCCAACTGCTTGACTATATTTTCATACTGTGGTGTACGTGCTACAGAAAGTATAATAGAGAAACGTGAGCTCACACTCATTCCGTCTTGACTGGTAAGAGTAACCTGGATACTATCAGGATGCGAATCATCGTCACATAGAGACCATACAACAGGAATTCTACGCTGAGCTGTAGAATGTGAAAGAACAGAAACAAATGCCTGATCGTAATTTCTGTAGAGTGGTAAACGTGGATGCAAGAATTTGGGCATATCTTTAGGATATAAGCAATTGCCCTCTACCCTATTTATACGGACCCCCTGAAGCAGGCCATTTTCATCGAGAAAACATAGTCCATCACCATTACTGAAAGAAGCTGTTCCACTCACCGTGAAGCAATTTCTTCGCACCTCTTTGACATGTCCCACAAATTGTCCAAGACTCTTAGGCGAACACATCTGGACCATATCGTTGGCACGTCCATGAAGAAAGTAATTAGAAAAACCACGATTAAACGTACGTTCAAGTTGAGGAGTGAAATTCACAGACGAGATCCCTTCTGAAGAACGAGAATACAAATCAGGATGGCGCTTAATGACATCGTCAATACAACGTCTGTAATAAGCTGTTACATTCTTCACATACGAGACATCCTTCAACCTGCCCTCTATCTTGAAACTTGTCACACCTGCCTTTAGCAAGTCTTCCACCTCATTGGAGCGATTCATGTCGTGAAGAGACAACATATGACGTTGTTTTACCAGTTCACCGTTTCGCATATTACGAACTATATTGCCATCCGAGTCAATCAAATCAAAAGGCAGACGGCAGAACTGAGCACACTCTCCCCTATTTGCACTTCGGCCAAAGCAGAATTGCGAAGCATAGCACTGGCCATTATAGCTCACACAAGTGGCACCATGCACAAAAGCCTCAAGTGGAGTATGGGGAACATCTTGATGAATCTGTGCAATTTCTTCAATTGTGAGTTCACGAGCAAGAACTACTTGCTCAAAGCCAAGCTCACTTAGCCACTTCACCTTTTCTGCATTTCTGTTGTCCATTTGTGTACTTGCATGAAGAGGTATGGGTGGCAAATCCATTTCAAGAAAGGCCATATCCTGCACAATAATTGCATCTACTCCAATCTCATACAAGCGGAACACCATATTGCGCACATCATCCAATTCGTCATCATATAATATTGTGTTTAGAGTAACATACACTTTAACCTTGTATAAATGAGCGAATTGAACTACTTCAATCAAGTCATCAATAGAATTACAAGCAGCAGAACGAGCTCCATATTTTGGAGCCCCAATATACACAGCATCTGCACCATGTAGAATAGCCTCTTTAGCTATCTCGGCATTACGAGCCGGTGCAAGTAATTCAATCTTCCGCATAGCAATCAATGAATATCGTTGATGTCGTAAGGTGTCTCTTGATATACATAATAGTTTAGCCAATTAGAAAACAACAAATTACCATGTGCCCTCCATGATACGTATGGAGGAAGGGAGGGGTCATCATTCTGATAATAATTCTGAGGCATACGTATTGGTAATCCCTTGCCTAAATCGCGCTTATACTCTGTATCCAGCGTATCGGGGGCATATTCACTATGTCCAGTAATAAAGAATTCACGTCCGCCACGAGCCATTACAATACCCACACCACTCATATCACTCTCAGCAATCAAGGTCAAATCGGGTACATTAAGAATATCCTCACGAAGAATCTCTGTATGCCGACTGTGTGGCATATTGAATGTATCATCAAAACCACGGAAGATAGGAAGTGTAGCATCCAGCATCTTCTGGGGGAAAATGCCAAACATCTTTTCTTGTAGAGAATGCTTGGGCACACCATAATGGTAATATAGACCTGCTTGAGCTGCCCAGCAGATGTAAAGCGTACTGGTGACGTGGGTACGAGCCCATGAGAAGATCTCTGTTATCTCCTCCCAGTAATTCACTTCTTCATACTCCAGATGCTCAACAGGAGCACCTGTGATAATCATGCCATCAAACTTCTCCTCGCGAAGCAAATCAAAATCCTTGTAGAAAGCCTGCATGTGCTCAATAGGTGTATTCTTGCTAGTATGAGCTTTCACTTTCATGAAGGATATTTCTAATTGCAAAGGAGAATTGGAGAGAATTCGTACCAAATCGGTTTCTGTTGTAATCTTCAAGGGCATCAAATTGAGAACAACAATACGCAAGGGACGAATATCCTGCGAATGTGCTCTCGAAGCATCTATTACAAAAATATTTTCTTCCTTTAATAAGTCGATTGCAGGAAGTCTATCTGGCAATGTTAAAGGCATGTATATTATTTATTTAAGAATTAAAAACTACAATTTCCGAATAAGTGTCACCATTTATTATATGATGAAAAATGACGAATGACAATTCAACGAGTTACAAAACGCGACACCATCTATAAACCACTTATCTTTAGCACGCAAGCCGAAACATTATCGTATCCACCACATTGGATGGCTGCATCGGTTAGGGCATTGGCGGTTGGTGTAACACTTAGAACCTGCTCAATATTGTCATCACTAAGCATGTCTGTAAGGCCATCACTACACAAAAGAAACATGTCGTCATCACGCACCTGATCGGTCATATCCACGATGTCCAGGAAGACATCATGCGCTCCGCCCCCCAGACAGTTTACAATCACATGAGAGTCGGCAGGATTATGAGTCATGTTGAAAAGCGAATGATCGGTTGACAGCTGACACAAGATGTCGTTGCGCATACGGTAAATGCGGCTATCTCCGCAATTCATCCACATTATACGTCCTTCATAGAAGAGCATAGCAACAAGCGTAGTACCCATCCCTTCCAGTTTACTGTCATCCTTGCCCAAAGAGAGCAAATACTCATGTTCGCTCTTTATCCAATCAGACATCAACTCGCAAACACGTTCCGTGGAAAGCGCAGGTCTCAACGTATCAACCCTGTTTGACAATTGAACTATCGCGTCCATACTTGCCACCTCACCTGCATTCTGTCCTCCCAATCCATCACAGACAGCCACAACATATCTGTCGTTCGAACCCAAAAAGGCGCTTGTACTCTCGTCGGCATCCCTTATGGTATGCTGCGAAATCAGTATCATGTCCTCGTTATTCTTTCTTATCAAACCGGTTTGGCTACTTGCGGTTATCGTTATTTTCATCATCATTTATCATTTTATTTCCACACGGAACTCAATATTAGCCAAAACCACACGGTCACCACGCGAAAGCTTTGCAGGTTCGTTGGGTGTTAGTTTTTGTCCATTCAGAAAAGTACCGTTGCTGGAACCACGATCAGTAATCGTCCATCCTGTATGCACAGCATAAGCAAGTTGTGCATGTGTGCCCGACACATAATGACATTGTGCCAGCACATCCTTATAGATGCCATAGCGACGACCCAACACAGCACCGTCAGTACCTGCCAAACGCATGTGCAAGCTATCATTGACAAGCATCAGATTTGGGATGCCGCAACGTTGAGTAACGCCTATAACAGATGCCACCATGCTTTCACGACGAGTAACGTTGGTGTGATCTGTAGCATCGTTTTGTGAAGATGCAGACCTCAGTTCATCATACCTTAGCATAGGAGCTCCACATGAAGTACAGCGCAACCCTTTACCAGGTTTCGAACATCGTGAGCAATAGAGTATCTCCTGCCCGCATTGGTCACAGAAGCGGGAGTCGGAATCTATTTCAGATTTACATTTAGGACAATAAATCACTTTTTTATACTTATTAAGAGTCACTACATAAAGTTCCTCATATTTAATCATTCATTATATTTGCACGTCTGCATCAGGCACCCCAGTTATATCCTCTGGGAAGATAGTTTGATAAACCTCTGGAGTGCGCTTGGAAGCCGGCATATCTGCCACACGGGCAGAGAGACGCTGCAATGTGTTTTGCACCAAGTTGCGAATCTCACGAGCATTGCCAAAAGTAGCCTTTTTATTCTGATACATCTGCATGATGCATTTCATCAATGCCATCTTAGCTTCTGGCGTCAGTGTATATTGCTTCTTTTGTACCATGTTTATATAGATCTGCGATAACTCGGCTATCGTGTAATCCTCGATATGCAGACGATAGTTGAATCGACTACCCAAGCCAGGATTAGCATTCAGGAATTCCTCCATCTCGTCCTTGTAGCCAGCCACAATACACACAAACTTGCCACAGTCATCCTCCATACGCTTCATCAGGGTGTCAATGGCTTCACGTCCGTATTGATCATTGGATTGGCTTAGCGTGTAAGCCTCATCGATAAACAAGACGCCACCTTGTGCACGTTCGATAAGCCCGTTGACCAGTTTAGGCGTTTCGCCCATATATTTACCAACCATGGTAGCTCGGCTTGCCTCAACCACCTTACTTGAAGAAAGCACGCCAACGCTCTGCAGCACTTGTCCAAGCTTGCGAGCCACACTCGTCTTACCCGTGCCAGGATTACCCGTCAGCACAATATTCACAGGCGTAGGTTCGGCCACACCAAGTCCTAATCGGGTGCGCTCATTAAGGAACATCATCTGTACGGAAAGTCTGCGTATCGCATCCTTCACGTTGGTCATTCCCACAAACTCATCCAACTCACCCAACACTTCCTCCAAGGGACGTGCATAGTCAGCCTTATCGCCCTCCACATCTGCCAGGGTTATCTCAAACATCTGACGCTCATCAAACATCGGATTGCTCATCAAAGTTGCCAATCGCTTGCTTTGATTCGAGATGGTTGCCTCAAATACCTTGCGAACCTCACGAGCATTACCAAAGTTCTTACCTCGAAGAGCATACATACGTTCAAAGTATCGCTCAACATTACGAACATCATCGGGATTGATTACGAAGCTTCGTTCCTTGACAAAGGAACAGAATATCTCAAACAACTCCTTGGCATTATAGTCTTCGAAATTGATTGTCTGTGAGAATCGGCTTGGCAATCCGGGGTTACTCTCAAGGAAACGCTGCATGCCATCAGGATATCCTGCCACGATGCAGACAAACTTTCCTCGATCATCTTCCATACGCTTAAGCAACGTGTCAATAGCCTCACGCCCGAAGGTGTCCATGTCGCTACTAACCAACGTGTAAGCCTCATCGATAAAGAGCACGCCACCCAAGGCAGAATCTACCAATTGGTTTGTCTTGATTGCCGTTTGTCCGGTGTACGCTGCCACCATCTTACTACGGTCAGCTTCTACCAACTGCCCGCGTTTTATGACACCAAGAGCATACAGAACCTCTGCCATAATGCGAGCCACAGTGGTCTTTCCCGTGCCGGGATTACCAGAGAACACATAATGACGGCATAACTGCGAGGGCTTCTCACCACGATTTATCTGCATGTTCAGCAGCGTAGTCATATCGGTTATCTCACGACACACGTTCTGCATGCCCACCAATGAGTCAAAGCGTTTCAAGATGCTGGCACAGTCAATGGTCTTTGCTTTTTCAAACGGCACATCCTCACCCTTTAGGCCCAGCAGTATTTCGTCGGTAAGACTACTTACTGGCAACCTATGCACTCGGTCGGCCTGCTTTCGGCACATGGTCTCAAAAAGCTGTCGCACAGCACGTCCGTTGGCAAAGGTGCGGTCACGCGTCTCGTACATAATCTCGATTGCCTCACGTGCCTTATCACGGCACTCATCGTCCATCGAGAAACCTGCCTTCGCGACAAACTTCTCAAGAATCTGCACCAGTTCGTCAACATTATAATCCTCAAGTTTGAGAAAGCGGTTAAAACGGCTCTTCATACCTGGATTGATACGGAACAGGTTATCCATCTCCTGTTGATAACCAGCTGCCACCACGACGAACTTACCACGATCGTCTTCCATACGCTTCATCAGTCGCTCCAAAGCCTGCGTGCCTTGCTCATCCTTAGTGCCATCCGACTTTACGGGGGCCAGCGTATATGCTTCGTCAATGAACAGAATGCCACCCATGGCCTTGTCGCATAAACTGTCAACCAACTTGGGTGTCTCACCTGAATAACTGCTGACCATCTGACTACGGTCAACCTCTACTACATGACCGCTGTCCAGATAGCCAATACTCTCAAACACCTCGCCAAGCTTTCGGGCAATAGTGGTTTTACCTGTACCAGGATTACCGGTGAGGATAATATGCATGGCAGGACGTTCGCCCATGCCTAAGCCACGCGCTTCACGCTCAAGGGCGGCTTGCACTTCGTAGGCAATTTCGCTCACGGCATTTTTCACCGATTCGGCACCCACAAACTCGTTCATGCTTTCGAGCACTTGCTCCACCGTAAGAATCTCGGGCACGTAGCCACGAATGTCCTCCTCCAGTACCTCCAGATTGTCATTTGAGATGCCTCGTGAGATAAAGCTGGCAAACACGTCTTCCGACACTTGATACGCCAGATGTCCGTTTCCAAAGCTCTCATCCTTTGTCTTTACCCTGTACTTGAAGAAATGCATCATCTTCTTCAAGGCCGATGGATGGAACTCTTCAAGTCCGAAATTCTTGGCCAACAGGTTACGGCAAATCTGCGTCATCTCCTCGAAACCGAAATGGTGCAGACGGAACAAATACTTAAAACGATTGCGCACGGATGGATTTTTCTCGAAGAACTCCTCCAAGCCGCCTGGCAAGCCGCTGATGATTACAATCGGGTCCTCATGCCACTTCTGCATCTCCACAAACACCTTGTCAAGCGGATTCACGCTGTTGGCATAAGTATCTGGCAGGAGCTTCTGAGCATTATCAAACACCAGAACTCCTCCCCTTGCCTTCTTCACATTTTCATCCCAATCCCTGACAAAACGTTCAAAGTCAACTGCGTCAACCGTGGTGACCTTGTTCGACTTGATAATATCATGCAAAAAAAAGAATTCACCGATTGCTTCAGCCAGCATGGTCTTTCCTGTACCCGTCTCACCAATGATGATGCTATTGGCAGAAAGACGAATGTTCTCGGTTTCCTTGCGAGCTTGTATAAAGGCAAAAGTATTAGCAATACTATGCAACTGTCGCTTCACATCATCGCGCCCCACAATATCGTCGAGCGGATTATGCAAGCTTTCCACCTTCTTGCCACACCATTTACAGTAGATGGCTTGCCGGCGATTTTCTCTTTGACAGTGTTGACAAATCATAAATGCTTTACTACAAATTCAGTTGTATTACTACCCTTATTAGAACTCAAAATCACAAAAACGCTTCACCTAACCAGTTTATTGGAACAAAGCCTTGAAATGCGTCCAGAACTCGCCAAGCGACTGCCGCCAGGAGTCAACGTCAGGACCACTATGGTCAAGGAAACTGCTATGGAACCATAACATTGACAATATGAGGCATGCTGGCACAAGGCTCCACATCACACAGTTGATGACTTTCTCCGTGCTGTTGCTTTGCACCTCACCCACGGCATCATCCATCAGCGAGAAATTGCTTCCCTTGAATTTGAAGGAGCGGGTGCGGAATGTATAGTACAAGATCTCGCTCAGCGCATTACGCTCATCCACATCGAAGGCTTCCTTCAACTCGCTGGCCGAACTGCCTACCGTGCCTTTACCGAAGGCATATTTCAAGCCAACACCCATGTAGATCAGCGACATGCCTAAGGCTACCCACCGTGCCATGCCAGCTGTACCAAAACACATGGAAAGGACAAATGCAGGTATTATCGAAAACTGGATGCCCAGCACTACGAAAAGCAAGCCAAGCAAGAAACCATTGCCACGGAAATAATTGCGAACGGCAAGCATGGAACCGAAAGGAATGCCCACAGAAAGCATCGTGTACATAAACACATGGTTCTTCATATTCTCGGTTTCCTCAAGGCCAAATGCCATGAGCAGCAGCAGCCACAACAGGTTAATAACCACAAAAGCTATGCGGAAAGCATTCTTGCTCTTCATGCTCTGGTTCCAGGCATGATGACTTTCGTGAACCTTCTTGTCCAGCTGTTCCTGGGCAATCATGTATCGCTTAAAGTGTATCTCGCCGCCATCGAACGAGCCGATTGCCTGCAGAAAACCCCTAACGCACTCATTGTACTCGTTTTCACTGCTGAAGTCGACAGTAGGATCTTCATGGAAGAAGATGCTTAACCATTGCATCAGGTATCCGCTTCGCAAAGCCGTACGGACATCCTTGATGGGCAAGCTGTTCAATTCGTCGGGATTCTGCACCATTACATGATAATCCTCACCCTGGAACTCATACAAGGGTATTCCGCCCATAGCCTTGCAAAGCTTGTATGCTGCCGTCCTGATGTCGTACATGCCATACCGACCGGTGTTAGCCGTACTGTTGACGTCAAGCATCTCGTGCATGGCTTGCAAGGTCTGATTCCACTTGTGCAACTGCGCATAGACCTCCAGCCTTCCGCCCAGCGATATGAAATCGGACATCTCGCGCTTGAACTCCTCTTCTCCCATATTCTGGCATTGGCACAATCTTTCGGCCATCAGGTCGGCCACCTTACCAATGGTGTTTGCACCCTGAAGGTCGAAGGCACAATGGCGGTCAAGATTATACAACACCTGATAGGCGGTGGTTCGTTTGTCGAACAACTGGTGCGAGGTAAGGAACTTAATGCCTTCACACAGCGAGATGTCTGCATGCGCATACAGCCAAGCCAGCAGACAGCCATTGGTCAACGAATCCCACTCATCCTCTGTCCGCTCAGGCGAAGAGAATGCTTGCACAATATCGCTCAATGTACTATAATCTACTGAGGTAAGGAAGGGAAGCGAGGAGTCTATCTCATAGGCAAGCTTCAGTACCGACTTATTGTCGGCAGGTTGAAAATACGAACGCAGTCGCTCCAGGTTGACAGAGAAGTGCGAATCAAGATACACAAAGAGAGTGTCGTATGGATCCTGCAGCTTGTACTGGTAATCCTGCGCATTATTCAAAAGCGACAGGGCTATCTCCTGTGCACTATGGCATACCTTGCCCTTGATATCATAATATGGGAAATCGGGCTCCATGGCATAGAGAGCAGCCATGAGTCCGGCATTCTGGTTAGACGGATACTTATGCTCCACTATATCGTGGAGCAGCACCGCCATCTTGTTGTTGCCACACTCATCCAGCCAAGCCGCAATACGGTTGCTGTACAGGTAGCGTATGCCCAGCTTCTGACTGTCGTAAAGCAGAGGTACCAATTCCTTGAGATCGTGCGCAGCCAGATTCCTCTCGGGGTCAATCATGAAGGCCTTGTAACGCAGATATACGCTACTGGTATCTATAGGCACATCCTCGCCCAGGAACCATCGCTCCACCTCGTCATACCCCCATCGTCTCTTGGGATTCACACAGGTAAGGCCCTTTACTATCATGCCTACCCTCTCTGGCAAATCGTCGATGAACGGCAGACGTCCCTCCTGCTTGAGGCGCATCATCAATCGCTCATTCTTGGCAAAGGGACTCTTGCCCAGCCACAAATACATCAGGGTGATTCCGAGTGAGTAGAAATCCACACGAGTGTCAATCTCTACCTCGCCATCTATCACATCGTCATACATCTCTGGAGCGGCAAAGGCTGGTGTGCGCGCCTGACTGGTGCGCATCAATTCCTCACCCTCCTTCATCATAGTGCTTATGCCGAAATCGCCAAGCACCAACTGGGTGTGTTCCTTGTCGCGGAAGAAATAGTTGGCGGGTTTTATATCCTTGTGAATGATGCCAAAGCTATGGCACGCCTGCAAGGCAGCGGCTGCCTGTAGGGCTATCAACCTGAACTGACCGAAATCTCCCTCGAAATGCAGTTGTGAGAGTGTTCCACCCTCAAGGTATTCCATCAGCTCATAGTCCCTCTCCACCCCGTTTACCGTAGTATGACCATAATCATACAGCGTCATCACCATGTCGGCCTTCAGGTTCCATACAGCATTCAGTATGTCATCCTTGAAATGAAAGTTGGGATAATACACCTTCAGGCAATACAACTTACCACCACGCTTCACGAGCACGATCTGTGCCTCGCCACTACTCTCCGAGATGCTCTTGACTGCCTTGTATTTCTTGCCCTTCAGTATGAAAGACACCTCGCCAGCCGAGATCAAGGGAAGAGCTTCGCCTGTAGTATTCCCCGCGATGGTCACAATATCGTCGGACATTTCATCCACACCGCTCTCATTCCCTTCCATCAAAGGCTTCACACTTGGCACAAACCTTCCTTGTGAGAAGGTACCGTGCAAGGTCTTATCAGCCTCTGTCAGAGGTGCGTTTGTAAGAGTAGGAGATATGATTGTATTTGTTTTTTCTTCCGTTTTATTCGTCATAGAGAGATGTATGAGGAATGTTCTACAAAATCAAGAGGATCAAACCCTTTGTCCATCAGTCACAACCCATTTGCCGCCCATTTGCGGACACGCACATGCAAGGGGCGTAAGATGTAGGGCATGCTTGTAATTGCACTTCCACGCCAGACGGCTTATGTGTGGCTTGCCTGCCATGGCAACGTTGCGGGCCTTTGCCGGATTATCTACCTGCGAGGTTTTCATCTGGTCGAGCAGGTTCTGCAGGGCTTGCTGCTTTTCAAGAATCATATTCTTCAGCTCGTTCTCCTCTATGCAAGGCATCTCCTCCTGCTTGCCACTACCCTCATGCTGCGCATAGGTGTTCTCACCCTCCTGTGCCATCAACTGCTTTACGCGATCACACAACTGCTGAACGCTCTTTATCACCTCGCGCTGTCGGTCAGTCGTGATGGGACGTATCATCCAAAGGCGTTCAAGTTCATCCTCAAGTTGACGGATGGCATCGGTCGAGGGATTTTTCTCCCACACAGACTTCTGCACCGACCTTGCACTATCTGTAAGCGGAGAACCACACATCTCGCAAAAGCCGAAACGCCCTATCGTATGACAAACGGGGCATTCTATTCCCGAACGGGAAGCGCCACACTCGGGGCAATATTCCTCATCCGTTCGCAAGTCAGCATGGCAGAACGAGCAATGCGTTTCATCAATATAGGTATTGCACTTCTCACAGAAGTCAACATTATCAGGCATAAGTGCACCACAATGGGGGCAAAGCGAATCTTGCAGCTTGCTGCCGCAATGCTCACAATACATAGAGTCGCTTTCATTCACAGCACCACATTTCGGACACACATAAACATCACGGTTCGAACTATCGGGATAATTCGAATTTTCGTGGCTTTCCATAACTCCGTGCAACGTACTGTGCAGGGTTTTAGCTTCTTGTATCTTATGTTTGGTTATTTCCTTCTGCATAATATAGTAATTTCGTGCACAAAGATAACAAATTTATTTTATAAATAAAAATAAACTGACGATAATAATTGCTACAAAGCCACAACATTTATTATTTTTTAGGTAAGTATGCCTAACTGCACCTTCTACATCTCTTGCTTGCACATGCTGACAGCGTTCACAGAGGCTATTAGGTGCACATTACTTTCACTCGTTTGGCTTACGTCTGGCTTACGTCAAAACACGTAAGCCAGACGTAAGCCAATCGAGTGATACTTGAGTGAAACGTGAAAGAAAATAGGACATCAGATTTAGCCATCCGACATCCTAAATTCAATATCCATATTACTTAGAAAAGCAAAAACCTTACTTGAGCCGCATCTTCTTGCCATCGACAATGTAGATGCCTGGCTTTACATTGCCACGAACACGGCGACCCATCAAATCATAGATTTTAACATCTTTACCTTCTGTACCAACAGCGACAATATCAACACCATCAGCATCTTTTAGGAGCTTCACCTTGACGCTATTGCTCCACTCGCTTTGCAAGTCACCAGCGCAGGCACGAACACGATACGAATACTCATACAAAGGATTCAACGAGGTAAAATTATAACTACGACCATCAACCACAAAACAATTTGAAATCAAATCGTTATCTACATCAAAAGCGCCTTTATCTGGAATCATATAATCGCCATCGTACACCATCAATTCAGACAAATATGCTCTTCCACCCAGAGTGGATATAGTAACCTTGGCATCGCCTTGAACGGGTGCCGTAAAACGATTCAGATCTGAGGCTATAGGATTGGTAAGGGTAGCAATCTCACTACCATTTATCTTTACAACCAATTTAACATCATCCTGATTGTATTGACGTGCGTCCAAATACAGAGTCAACATGCCCTTAGTAACACTAACCGTAGGAGTCGTTATCTCACCATTCATCTTACTTGTGCCCATCTTTACTTCATCCCTAGGGGACAGGAAAAGGCGTTCACCACTCCAACCAGGCACATCCGTATAGCCATCCAACTGTTCCGAAATATCGGCAGAGCCATCTACCTGCAATCCATTGTTAAAACCCGAGAATCCTTCGTACAAGAGCTTATTATCAGCACGTAATGGAGTCATCTCCAGTTCATAATACGTGACCCCTTCCACCTCACTCCACGTTGCCGTAAAGCCATCATGCGTGACGTTCAGAGCCTCATGAGCCACAGGAGCGTCCAGCGCGAGGCCACCATCAAAGATAAAGCTTATAGTGCCCGCACCCGATTCATAGATCTCTTCGATAGGCTTACCCAGGAACTTGCGTCCATCCACATTAGAGTTAAATAATGTAGCAGCAGGCACACTCGTGTCCGTAAAGGCGGTATTACCCGTCTTTCCTGGCCAGGTATCATTCACGTCATTATAGGAAGACAAACTATTGTCTGCAGGGACAATCATCAAGCGAGGATGTGACTTAGAGTTGTTGACTGCATTATTTGCCCAACTTGAGGAATCGAAGTCAACATGGAAAATCAGCAATCCATGATTGCTATTATATTTATTGAATCCCACCTTCTGACGGTTTTCCAACAAATAAAATTCGTTCCTGTTTTTTTGATTATAAATAATGTAAGCCTCCGATGATGTAACAATATCTTTCATGTCACTCACCACAGTAGGAGAAGAAAGTTCCATTGGCGTGAGCCATCCACAATACATACGTTCATAGCTTGTGTAAGCCGTGGGACATTCGCCATGATTACGAGGACCAGCGTATGAACCGCTGTCCATCAAGTCCCAATACTCCAAACCTGCGCTGGTGCCATTAGACGTGTTATACAAATCAGGAAGGCACATACAATGACTGAACTCATGGCAAGCCGTACCAATGCCATCCACATAAGAACCACTACCACCAGCCAGTTCGCAAGAAAGAGCATAGGTGTCCACCTTAACCCCGTCAAGCATAATAGCTCCATTACCATCACCATACGTCTTTTCGCCCGTAAGGCTATGCTCATGCGGCCAAATTGTGTTGTCAATATTACTAGCTGCCTCACCGTAGCCGGCAAACAGCACAAAGACCTGCTCTACCTCGCCATCACCGTCCCAGTCATACTGAGAGAAATTCACCCCTTTCTGGTCAGCCAGTTTACATGCTTCACTAACCAACACAGCAGGATACTTGTCATCGCCATTGGTATCGTTCCCACCATAGTATGCATAATTCTTGCTGACTGTAACAGGACCGACCACATCAAAACTAAGGTCAAATTGTCCGTAACTGCACTCCATAAAATAGTCGTGCACACTACCAGACATATTCTCCAGGACAAAACCTTCTTTATTGAAAAAGTCATTGTAGAACGACTGGGAGTGAGCAGTTTTCATACTCAAATCAGCAAAATTCACCAAAATCACAAGACCTTTTCTCTTACCCGAGATAGGATTGGAAAAAGCACCCCATCTGGCTTTGTTACGGCCATCTGCGATTTCATTCCCTTTTTGCTGCCAACCAAACGAGCCATCCTCACGGATAAGTCCCCATTGCTTGGCACGCTTCATACGTCGCTCATTGTTAATAGCAAGCTTCTCAGAACGTCTTTTCAACAAAGCTTCCTTGTCGGCCACGGCAAACACATCACCTTGCGACTTGGTATAATACACTCCATCGGCATCCACGTAGTAATGTCCATACTCATCACCACGCAAAACAACTTGTTTTTGCGTGCCGTCAGCAAGAGTGATGAGACGTTTTATTGGCTTAGCAGGAACAGCAAGAGCCAATGATGAAGCGATAAGAGAAAGAACTAAAAAGAGTTTTCTCATCGCAATACTACCTTTCTTGCAGCACCATTAGGATATTTGACTACATAAACGCCAGGACAAACATCCAAACGACCAATCTCGCTTGATTTGCAATGGCAAACCAAAGTACCATTTACGGCATACACGTCCACCATCTTCATGCTTTCGGGAAGTTCAGCAATATAGTCCTCATCCGTCTGTACATACACATAGTCACTCCAATCACTGGGTACATAGTCCTCAGGGTTGTTGGCCAAGGCTTTCACACGGAACTTCAAGGATGTACTGGGTTGCAAGTCAGAGCATTTCAACGACAACGACTCCACAACCTCGTCTAAAACAACTCCCATATTCTCTACCTCAACCTCAACCTGGTATTTGGTAGCATTCTCCACAGAAGCCCATGAAGCCGTGAACTCATTCTCGCTCACATCAGTTGCCTCTGCTTGTGGAGCATCCAACTTGCCATTGGTGCAGAAGCACACAGTCACCGTACCATCCTCATTCTCAGTAATGTTACGCAATGGCTTCGACATGAAATAGCTGCCATTGTTGGCAGTAAACAAGGTTGAGGCGGGCGTTGTATCGTCTGTCAGGTTATAGTTCAAAGTAGTACCGGGGTAAAGTTGCCCCGAGATGCACTCCGTCCATGCAGAACTGCTGGGTGCATTATTGGTGCCTATCTTAAGATTATTGGCAGGAATGATAGAAATATACTGGTGATTCGGGTCAGTATTCACATTATTGCCATTCCAACGTGTGGCATTGTAATCCACATGAGTCACCTGCATACCATGACCACGCTTTGAAAGCATATAATCCCAACCCACACGCTGACGATTCTCTATCACATAAAACTCATTAGGGTTGGCAGGGTTTACAATCTTATAGCCATGACCACCACTTCCAAACGGAACAAGTGTAACTACTTGTGGCTCTGTCAACTCAGGAAGTTCTTCCCAACCGAGGAAATTTCTTTCATAAGCAATGTATGAAACAGGGTCATAGCCATTGTTGCAGTATTCGCCATAATCCATGATGCTCCAGATGTCCATGCCGTATGCCACATTTTTCGTGTCATAGAAATCAGGTAATCCAAGTGCATGACTCATCTCATGCAGGCAAACACCTACCCCATCCATCTTCATATTGTCAGGGTTATAGCCATACTTATATTCCGGAAAATTCTTGTCTTCAAGCATCTTGGCCCTGTCAATACAACGGGCCTCACATGTCAGGCCATACATAGAGAATGACACATTATTACCATTTGCGTCGGTAATTTTCAATCCGGCAGCACCCTCCTTGGGCCAGATAGCATCTACATCATCACTTGAATTCTGTCCCCATCCGGCATAGATGAAGAAGACAATGTCAACACTTCCGTTCTCGTCATTGTCATACAACGACCAATCCACGTTACCTTCTTGAGCCACCATGGTAACGGCTTCCTTGTAGAAAGTACTGATGGAGGCATCCTTATAGCTTCCATTATCACGTCCATAAGCGGCATAACCCTCACTAAGCGTAATGGGGCCAATCAAGTCAAAGCTTGGACGAAAAGCGCCACAGCTCATATCCTCGAAGAAGGAAGAAACAGAACCATAGCTACCGGTAGCGCTACGCACCTTTTCGTTGTCAAAGCCGTTGAAGAACAAATCGTAATTTGAGCGTACTTCTTCCGCGGTCTTGCCAGATGCATAGAAGGGACGATCGGGGAACTGAACGAGCACAACAGGAATCTTAGGATTCTTTGCCTTCAGTATGCCCGTTGGAGTGCCTATCTTACGAATGACCTTATGCGTGCCATTGGAGTCAGTAACATACTCTTCCACGCGTTCAGGGCGCTGATTACCCAACCAATTGTCTTCGTCATTTTGTGCACTCACACTCAATGAGCATAATATCAAAGTACTTAAAGCTAACTTTTTCATATCAACAAATTTATTTCCACGCACAATTCGCGCGCGCATATATGTCACAAAAGTACTAATTTTGACGAAAATCATCAAGAATATGGGCTTATTTAGTAGTTTTTTAACCTTATTTCAAAAAAATAGCTCTAAAATGTTTTGATTCTAATAAAAAATACCTAAATTTGCAGTCGAAAAGCCAAAGGGGGGATTAGCTCAGCTGGCTAGAGCGCTTGCATGGCATGCAAGAGGTCATCGGTTCGAGCCCGATATTCTCCACAAGAAGCAACCTATTGAAGGTTGCTTTTTTCTTTATTCCCCCCTTTTGAACAAACAGAAGATGAAGGCGGGTCACCGTCATTATACAATCTACCCCCGACCTGTCCACGAGTTTCTCCAAGCATTCTCCGAGAAAACACGTGCGCACGTCGGGGGCACATCGGAAGAGCAACGAGTGTGTTGCTGTCAGAAACTATAATTTACAATGTCAGAAATTACAATTTAACCTTGAAGGTCTTTTCACCAACCTTGAACACGTAGATTCCGCTTGACAGTTTGAAGCTTACTTCCTTACCGGAAACTTCTGTCTGAGCCACTGCCTCGCCACCTACGTTGTACACATAAACTACGCTATTAAGGGGAGCATCATACAGATACACAACACCATTTGAAATGGTAAGGCCAATCTGCTGACCTTCTGCCACATCAATCTTATCGAGCTGGCCGTCGTACACATAAACCACGATTTCCTTCTCAACCTCAACAGTATTGCTGAAGTCAACATCTATAGTGGTAGTTGTTGACTTTGCATAGCCATCAGCCGTAGCATAAGCACTTACCACAAACTTGCTATCAAGAGGAATTTCCGTACCAGAGGAAATAACACCCTCGTAATTAAATATAGACTTTATGCTGTAGTGCAAATCAGCATTACTGGTACGACAGGTAAAGGTAAGTTTACCATCGTTGAAATTGATACGGGGAGCATAGCAATGTGTCTCTGTATCAACTGCATCATCTACAATCTGGAAGTCCTTCCAAACAGCAGCCGACTCATACGCAGCCTTGCAACCAGGAAGCACATGGAGGGTAACACCTTCATACTTGCCAAATGTGCTCTTAGAAATCTCCTGAGGAGTAGTTGCCAAGTTGGTGATGTTTGTCAAGTTAGCACAGCCATAGAACGTATTGACACCAATCTTCTCAATATTGCTTGAAATGGTGATATTTGTCAAAGTCAAGCAAGAGGCAAAAGCTGTGTTAGAGAGAGCAAATGCTGTAAGAGGAATTGTTGTGGTAGAGCAACCAAAGATGATAGTTTTGGTTTTCAGATCCAAGATACAGTTAGCATTGTTACCGCTGCTGTAATTCTCGTTGGCAGGGTCAATGTTGACTGATGTAAGGTTATAACAATTAGCAAACGACTCCTCAGATATTGATGACACAGAACTGGGAATATTTATAGAGGTCAAACCTGTACAACCAGAAAAAGCAGAATAACCCAAGGAAACAATTGACTCAGGAATCTTTACCGATGTCAGCTCCTTGCAACTGGCAAAAGCATTCTCACCAATACCCGTTACGGTATATTCCACTCCGTTATAAGTCACCTTAGAGGGAATTACCACATCGCCAGAATAACTACCCAGGCTACCGTAAACTACGAAAGCTTTACCATCTTCCTTGAAATCGTAGTAAAACCCATCAATCTGAGCATCAAAAGCACTTGCCATCAAAGGCGACGCCATAAGCAAACTAAAAAGAATCTTCTTCATTTTCGTTTTTTGTTAAATATTATTTATGTTTATGTCCAATGTTATTTTGCACAAAAAGAATTTTATATAACAAGTTGTTATCATCACTCTCATTCCTCCTCGGGAATCAGGAGGCTACTTTCTTAGTAATCAATTATTTTCTTCCGGCGTGTTCTATCATCGTACAGATCTTTTCATTGAAGGCAGAAGCATTTAGAAGCTGTTCCATGTAAAGCGGCATACGATAGCGCCAATAATGGCGAGGATTTGCCGGAATATTTATACGTTCTTCTGAAGGATCGGGATAACGTATCGCATCATCTATTGAAAGCCAGTTTTGCAAGCTGATGAGACACAGCATGGAAGGGCTATACAAATGACGAGCCACAACCTCCTCGCACAACCAGCCAGGAATGCTGTCGGGGGCATCACCATCCTTCTGTAGTATCTCGTTGTAGTATTTTTGAGTGAGTTGCCTATCCTCTTCCCACCACATACGCAATGTTGTCATGTCATGAGTAAATATCGTTGCCACGCTACGATAAGGATTGTTCTCAAGACGACTGAAGGTAATGCCTTCCGCCTTAGGCATCGTTTGAATTTCGAGAGAAAGCATACGCAACTCATCCATCAAGGGACGTACGCAGGCAGGCACCATGCCAAGGTCTTCTGCACAACAAAGCATACCTGTACTCTCAACCAAGGCAGGCAGCTTCTTAGATGCCTCGTTATACCAGAAATCGTTATGACGATGGTAGTAGTAGTCATTATACAAACGTATGAAAGAATCCTGTTCATACTTAGGCAAAGCATGGAACACAGAATCATCCATCACGCCTATACGAGGATGGTACATCTGAGGAGTGTCCTTATCACACACAAACAATACGTTGTTGATAAGGGCATACAAACCATTCCTGATTCGCAATGCTGTTTCGTCCTCACACCCCTTAAAATAAGCCTCTACCTTGCGCTGCGTATCAAACTGTCCTTTCAACTGATAACGACCTTTCTCACAAGATATTAAATAATTATCTTTAACGCGTTGTCCAAGGTCTAGCCCGAAGACATCATAGAGCACTCCATCTGTAATATAAGGAACGAGAAACTCATCGCGGAAAGGCACGCCATACGAACGGATTTCCTCAACCGACATAGGTAAAGAGGGAGAGAACTGTCCCAATAATCCCTGAACGCTATGCATAGGCACTTCCCAGATGCGGAAGAACCCCAGCACATGGTCAATGCGATAGGCATCAAAAAACTCAGACATCTTGGTAAGGCGTTTTTTCCACCACGCATAACCATCTTCTCCCATCTTCTCCCAGTTGTATGTAGGGAAGCCCCAGTTCTGACCTTCCTTACAGAAAGCATCGGGCGGAGCACCTGCCTGACCGTTCATATGGAACAATTCGGGTTCTACCCATGCCTCCACACTATTACGGCTAATACCAATGGGAATGTCACCCTTCAGTACAACCTTGTTGGCTCGCGCATAACGAGTAACCTCACCCAACTGCTTGTACAGCAAGAACTGAAGATAATAATAGAAAGAAACATCCTTGTAATGCTTGCGGGCAGAAGAGCAAAAACGTGAAATAGCGGCAGAATCATACACAGAAAATTCGGGCCAGGTATTAAAATCACTGGTGCCATTCTTGTCGCGCAAATAAGAGAACGCTGCATAAGGGATGAGCCACTGTCCATTACCATTAAAGAAGGTCCTAAACTCATCACTTTCTAGAACAGACTTTCCCTCCTGTTCGAAGAGACGGAGCATGTAACCACGTTTCAGTTTATTCGTCAATTCATAGTCAACAGAGAACTCACCATTGATTTGCTCACGGCGAAGCTCGTATTCATGCATAAAGTCCTCATCGTCAATTCTGTTCAACTGACGAATATCAACATACATAGGATGTAGAGCATAAATACTGATTGAATTATAGGGATAGCTATCTGTCCAGGTATGATTCTGAGTCGTGTCATAAATAGGCAAAAGCTGAATGACATGCATATTTGTCTTAGAGGCCCAGTCAACCATCATTTTCAAGTCACCGAAATCGCCTACACCCTGACTGCCTTCACTTCTTAAACTAAACACCGGTACAACGACTCCAGCAGCCTTCCAATGACGTCCCTCCACATGAAGTTCATCATCATACATGCAGTAGATTTCATTGTCGGCAATCACCACATTACCACAATAACGGTTAGCACCATCCTCCCAGTATATCAAATCGCCCGTTTCATCATCGAGCACCACGTACTTGTATTCAAAGGGAGTCGTGATACTTGCCGCACTGAGGGCAATGCTCCATTCATGAAGGCCACTGGGTTGCAAGCGAAGTGCATGAGAGGGATCCCATGCCCCAAGTACAGGCACACTACCTACGACAGCTAAAACCTGTCCCTCAAGCAGCTGAGGAGCCTGCACACGAAGTATGAGGGTCTTATCAAAATAAGGAATCTCAACGTGAGGAGTTGTATCTAAGTTGTGCAAATGACAGTACGCAGAACTGTACATGTGAGCACGAATAGGCAGATCACGCCAGAAATCACGAACCACAAGTTTCTTGGAATCGTCAAAACGGAACAAGCGCGGCATGCCCATCCATCCCTGACGAACTACAACATCACCCTTTTTGATATTATAGTAATACGAAAAACTAACTGTGTCCTTGTCTGTGATATTAACATCACCTACCCATAGAATACCGTCTTCTGTTTTAAGTTCCAATTCACGCTTTATGCATGAACCCTTCTTTTTCTGAATAAAGAATTCTGCACACACAGCTTCACCCCAATAGGTGCGATAATCAAGGGATAATTGAACTTCCATTCGTATGAAATATTTTATTAAAAGAGTGATACCTATTTGTAACTTAGAATATTGGGTTAATAGTACAGGCAAAGACGTCAATTGATTACATTCTGCAGAAGCCCATACACTCAAATTAAACCTTGCGACAAAGTTACAAAATAATTATCGTAATTCAAAAAAACACACTCGAAAATTTGGAAGAGAAGTCAAAAATCATTATCTTTGCATTAGAAATAAAAATAAAGCCGCATCGGTTCGACTGGGATACTCATCAAATTACACAGAAAACCGAGAATGCTTACGCATACCAATGGCGGGCCACGCCCTGAAAGGGGTAACCTTGAGTCGGTGGATTACAAAGGGTGCGGGCGCTCAAATCTTTTTTACTCGGAGTTTCATCACATCACCGGTGCGGCTTTTCCATAAAGACATACTTAGACAAACAATAAGACTTTTATACCACACAAAAAATTGCAATGCTTTCCACAAGAGAGCATTGCTTTTTAATTAAGAGGAACCAACGCATAAAAGTGATCATCTCTGTTATCAACGTAATTAACATGGGAAAATCCAATGAGTCAAAATCCACTTTCCTTGAAAGCACAAGTACATTGCATTTTCAGGCAGAACAAATTAGAGACATTAAAAAAGGCACCCCATACGGAGTGCCTGTTTCTTCAGTAAGCTCTGACTTACTTCACCTTGTTAACGATAGCCTTGAATGCCTCGGGGTGATTGATAGCGAGGTCAGCGAGAACCTTACGGTTAATCTCGATGCCAGCCTTGTGCAGAGCGCCCATGAGCTGAGAGTAGCTCATACCCTCCAGACGAGCGGCAGCGTTAATACGCTGAATCCACAAAGCACGGAAAGTGCGCTTCTTGTTGCGACGATCGCGGAATGCATAGGTAAGACCCTTCTCCCAAGTATTCTTGGCAACGGTCCACACATTCTTACGAGCACCATAGTAACCTCTGGTCAAACCCAGAATCTTTTTTCTCTTAGCTCTTGAAGCTACATGATTTACTGATCTTGGCATAATTTTGTTCTTTTTGAATGTTAGCGGTTTTTCGTTAAAGACAAATATTCAAAGTAATAGAAATACTATGATTTCAATGCCTTACACTCTAAACACTTTGGGCTAAACACTCGGTTAATAACTTTAAGTAAACTAAACTTGACTTTGAGATTAACGCAAGCAGAGGCAATCGCGAACCTGCTTCATGTTCTCGGTAACAACGATAGCGCTGTGATCGAGGTTTCTCTTCTGCTTCTTGGTCTTCTTTGTCAAGATGTGGCTGTGATAAGCGTGATGACGCTTTACCTTACCAGAACCTGTCAGCACGAATCTCTTCTTTGCTGCAGACTTAGTCTTTACTTTTGGCATTTTTTTGTTATTTTAATTAATTATTAATAATGTACGGCAACGCATATACCAGGGCGTTACGCGTAATCTTTTCTTTTAGTCATCCCAGTTTTCGCCTTCCATATTGGGACCTTTGTACTCCTTCTTCGCCTTCTGCTGGGGAGCCTTTTTAATTGGCTGATCTTCAGAAACGGTTTCAGAACTTGTAGTGGCAACTGCTTCTGCCTTCTTTGCTGTAGGAGTCTTCTTAGGAGCGATGAACATTGTCATTCGCTTTCCTTCAAGCACAGGCATTGACTCAACTTTTCCATACTCTTCCAAATCGGCAGCAAAACGCAGCAAAAGCACTTCTCCCTGTTCCTTGAAAAGAATACTGCGACCTTTGAAAAACACATAAGCCTTCACCTTGTCGCCATCGGTCAAGAAACCTTGGGCATGTTTCAGCTTGAAGTTGTAGTCGTGATCATCCGTCTGAGGTCCGAAACGAATCTCCTTCGTTTCAATCTTAACCTGCTTAGCCTTAATCTCCTTCTGCTTCTTCTTCTGCTGATAAAGGAATTTACTATAGTCGATGAGTCGACATACAGGAGGCTGTGCATTAGGCGAAATCTCAACCAAGTCCACACCTTTCTGTTCTGCTAACTGAATAGCCTTAAAGGTTGGCATTACGGCCGATTCAATGTCATCTCCCACAATGCGCACTTCGCGCACACGAATCTGTTCGTTAATTCGATACTGATTCTTAACGTTGTCTTTCTTCATTAACTATAATTTGTTCTTATTTTCTTTTTTTTGCGATTTGCTACTAATCAGGATTTTCTTCACCTCGTCGGTTCAAAAAATACACTAATATGTTCTAAGTCGTTTTCGGATGCAAAGTTAGCACTTTTCTGTCATTTGACGAACTTCTTCGCGAATTTTCTGCGCAAAATCTTCCATTTTCATGCTTCCCTGGTCACCACCGCCCTGTTTTCTGAAACTTACAAGACCTTCAGCGGCTTCTTTTTCACCCACAATGACCATATAAGGAATGTGCTTAACCTCAGTATCACGAATCTTACGACCAATCTTTTCGCTGCGATCGTCGATATAAGAGCGAACATCATTCTGGTCAAAGTAAGCCTTCACCTTTTCTGCATAATCATTAAATTTCTCCGAAATGGGAAGAATTGCCACCTGGTCAGGAGTTAACCACAAGGGGAACTTACCTGCAGTGTGCTCAATAAGTACGGCCACGAAACGCTCCATCGAACCGAAAGGTGCACGATGAATCATCACAGGACGATGCTTCTGATTGTCCTCACCTACATATTCGAGTTGGAAACGTTGAGGCAACTGATAGTCAACCTGAATAGTACCCAACTGCCAACGACGACCAATGGCATCCTTAACCATAAAGTCGAGCTTAGGGCCATAGAAAGCAGCCTCACCCAACTCGGTACGTGCCTTCATGCCCTTCTCCTTGCAAGCATCGATGATGGCTTGCTCAGCAGTTGCCCAATCCTCATCCGAACCAATATACTTAGTGGTATTATTGGGGTCACGCAGAGAAATCTGAACCTCTACGTTCTCGTCAGAGAAGTTAAAGGTATAGAATACACGCTGAATGATATCCATAACCTTGATGAACTCATCCTTCACCTGATCAGGACGACAGAAAATGTGTGCATCGTCCTGAGTAAAGCAACGTACACGAGTCAGACCATGCAACTCGCCACTCTGCTCATAACGATATACTGTTCCAAATTCAGCACAACGGAAAGGAAGTTCCTTGTAAGAACGAGGTTTGTTGGCGAACACCTCACAGTGGTGAGGACAGTTCATAGGCTTCAGCAAATACTCTTCGCCCTCCTCAGGAGTTTGAATGGGCTGGAAACTATCTTTACCATAGTGATCCCAGTGGCCAGAGGTCTGATACAAGTTCTTACCGCCAATATTCGGAGTAATAACCTCCTGATATCCATACTGCTTTTGAATCTTACGCAACATATCCTGAAGACGAAGACGCAAATCGGTACCCTTGGGCAACCAGATGGGAAGACCCTTACCGACGCGCTCAGAGAACATAAAGAGTTCCATCTCCTTACCAATCTTACGATGGTCACGCTTCTTTGCCTCCTCCAGCATTACAAGATATTCATCAAGCATCTTCTTCTTGGGATATGAAATACCATAAAGACGCTGCATCTGATCCTTAGTAGCATCTCCACGCCAGAAAGCACCTGCCACACTCATCAACTTCACGGCCTTGATGATACCGGTACTAACGATGTGAGGACCTTTACAAAGGTCTGTGAAATTACCTTGTGTATAAGTCGTAATTGAACCATCTTCAAGGTCCTGCTCAATATGCTCCACCTTATATACCTGACCAGCAGCCTTAAACTTGGCCACGCAGTCAGCCTTGCTAATCTCTTCACGAACTACGGCCTCGTCCTTGCGAGAGAGTTCCAGCATTTTATCTTCAATGGTCTTGAAATCGCCCTCGCCAATCTGTTTGCCATCTGGCAAAAGAACATCGTAGAAGAAGCCATTCTCAATAGCAGGTCCAAAACCGAACTGAATGCCGGGATAGAGTTCCTGCAGAGCTTCTGCCAAGAGGTGGGCACTGGTATGCCAGAAAGCATGCTTACCTTCCTCGTCCTCAAATTTGTATAGTGCAATGGTTGCATCCTCACTAATGGGACGATTCAATTCTGTTGTCTCGCCATTCACTCCACAAGCCACTACACTACGAGCCAAAGCGGGTGAGATGCTCTCCGCAATCTGAAGGCCAGTCACACCAGCCTCATACTCCCGTACCGAACCGTCGGGAAAGGTAACTTTTATCATTGCCATTTTTTATAGATTATCTACCTTTTTATAAATTAAAATTTCGGGCGCAAAAGTACTACTTTTTTTCATTATAACCAAACTTATTGACAACAATGAAGTGCTCAAAAACAAAAAGTAAGAAAAAACAGAATAAAAATAGCATTTTAGGGCCTTTATTTAAACTCTTATTTGTATCTTTGCAGAAATCATACATTATAACGTTAAATTATAGCTATGAACAAAAAAGCACTTTTTGCCGCATTGACAGCCACCACAATGGCATTTACTGCTTGCAATAAAGGCAAGACTGAACAAGCCAAAGATGCCGATAGTACAATTGTTGCTACAGAAGAACCCACACGTCAATTTAAAGCTGTAGATGCACAGACATTTTTTACCACCATCCAGTTGGGCATGACCCCCGAAGAGGTTAGCCTAGCCATGGAGACGTTGCCTTCATGCGATTTAGAATGGGAAGGAATCACCATACATATCAGTTTCGAAGCAATGACCTTTGACCCTGACACTAATAAGCTCATTCAAATCGACTACTGCTCTGACAACCTTGGTACTGGCGAGTACTACTTTGCAGGCAATGGAAAGTTCCAGCTTTTTGAAGAGAAGGAAGGCGCTTTGACCTACAACGAGGTTGGCGTTAAATTAGAGAAACTTGCCAAAATGATTGCAAAGGCTACTGATGGCATAGCTTCCGATTGCGACATGCAATCATATTCTTATTTAGGTGATCTGGGGTGCGGTTCTATCATGGCCGACTATTATAATGTAGAGAAACATAAAGTCACTGTGGACGGCACCGAGTATGAACTTGGACACGTTTATCTAAACTTTAGGCTCACCACCCCCGAGCTTTATGCTAGCTGATACTTACTTCATTTGCTGACTTCTCGTAAAAAAAAAATGAAAAAACTGCAAAGCTTCTTCCTCCTGCTCATCTTTTATGTTTTCATTCCATCCTGCGCCTTTTCGCAAACGCATCCCAATGAAGACATAATCAGCTCTATCAAGGAGGACATAAGGCTTTTGAAGGAAGAGCAGCGTATTACACGCCAGAAGATGAAGGAGAAGGAGCGTGAAATGCGAGCTCTGACACGTGATCTTGAACGAGCCAAAGCGCAGATACAGAAGGACAAGCAAAGTTTGAAGAAAGCCAAACAGCAAGGAAAATTCTTTCAGCCGAAGCCCTTTGAACGCAAGTCGGTAAGTCGTGCTCAAAAGCAAGTTGAAGACGCTCCCAAACAAGCCGATGCTAAGACAAAGCAGACAAGAAAGGCTGAGAAGACAAGGGAAAAGGTCAGCAACACAGAAGAAGAAGCCGACAAGGACAAGTCGATGAAAGGCAAAGCTAAAGCTAATGACGGCGACGAGAGCCAGGTTGAAACAAACAAAGAAGAAGTAGCAGGTGGCAGTAAAGATACCAAAAGACCAAGACCTAGAAAAGAGGGGAAAGTTGTAAAAACAGAAGACAAAGGCAGCGAACCCTCTGGCGAGAAACTTGCCGCCCCTGCAAATAATAACGACGAAACAAGAAATTCTTCTAGTACTACTTCTAAAACGACCAAAAAGCGCATAAGCGACAAGGAAGCGTTGCGACAACAGGCCTTACGCGAGGCAGCCAACGCAAAGAAGCTAAAAGAGAAGCAGAAGGCCAACAAAGCCCAAGAAAAGGCCAAGCAGAAAGCGGAGAAGCAGAATAAAAAGATAGAAAAAGAAGCTGAGAGAGAGGCAGAAAAAGAGATTAGGCAAGAGGAAAAAGCCCGTAAGAAGGTTGACAAAGAAAGCAAAAAGGAAAATGGAGATATAATCTCTACACGTCGCAAACGTGATTCTGCAGAAAAAAAAGAAGATGCAAAAAGCAAAAAAGATACTCCCAGCTCAAAAGAAGAGGAAGAAGAGGAGGTTGTATTAGAGGGAGCATGATAATATTTATGTAAGGAAACTATAAAGTCTTTAAAAACTATAAATTTAATAAATATGAAAGCATTAAAAGTATTTGGCGTGCTGATGGCAGCCGTATCATTAGCTCTGACTACAGTGTCATGTGGTGAGGAAGTTGGTGGCAATTTTATCAGCGAGCTCAACGAGGGTGTGTTTGCAGTCACAGCTGAAATCAAAAGAACCGATGAAGGCAACCTCATCATTAAGGTGAATCGTGCAGGTGTCTGCCACGAGGATCATGTAGCCACTTTCGATGAAGAGCAGATATTAGTAAGCTACGTTGAGACAATCAGCTATAGCAACAATAATTTCACCGATATGGCCGTAGAGGATATCAAGAACTCTAATCCCACTTTGGCTTACACTCGTGATGGAAAAAACATCATCATCGACCACACCTCTGAACATTACGGAAAGAACTACAGCGAGATACTTGCAGTCTTCCAGAAGATGAAAAAAGAGTGTAAAAAGAGTGGAGCATCTTACAAGCGCGTATGGAAATAAACATTTCCATTTCATAAAGAACAAAAAAAACGCTATCCTAATGCAAACATTTGGGTAGCGTTCTTGTTTTATTGCAGTTACTAACACGCTGTATTATCCAGGCAACCACTACACACACCACGATACCTGCTGCACCAAAAAGAAACAGGTTGGCATCGGTACAAAACTGTAGCCAGAAAACAAATGCCGTACCGCATGCAAATCCTATCAAGGCAGCCATACCCTTTATGCTTGGCATAAATACCCCTATTAGGAACAAACCACCTAAGCCTCCTGTTAACAATCCCAGAATAACATTAAAATAGTCAAGCAAGGAGTAAATATCCCACGACGCCATCATCAAGGCAAGCAATACACCCAATGCACCACTTACTATGCTGGTCATACGTGCCACACGCACCATCTTGCTGTCCGACACTGATGTCTTGAATCTGCTGTAGAAATCTATAGAGAAAGCTGTCGAAACACTATTGATATTACTTGAAATGGTACTCATAGCAGCTGCAAAGATGGCCGAAATGAGTAAGCCTGCCACACCTGCAGGCATTTGCGTCATAATGAAATAGGGAAATATCGTATCCGCCTTCTGCAACGAGTTGCTAAGTGCATCGGGGTGCGTCTGAAAGAACGTAAACAAACCTGTTCCAATAACATAGAACAAAATGTTTATTGTCACGCACATTATGCCATTCATCATGATGCTTCGTCCTGCGCTCTTTTCGTCTTTTGTGGTAAGAAAACGTTGAATGACTGTCTGATCGCTGGTATAAGAAATGAGATTATTGGCGATGCCTCCTATGATGGCAACCCAAAAAGTAACGCTACGATAGTCCCACGACCATTCAAAAAGCCTCATCTTATCATTGTCGGCAGCGATCTGCAAGAAGCCTCCTACCCCACCCTCGGTATTTGCAATCAACAGTACAGTGGCAAAAATAGCACCACCTACCAAGATAAAGCCTTGCACCACATCGCCCCATACCACAGCCTCTACACCGCCCATTGTGCAGTAGATTATAGTGACAAGTCCCATCAGCACAATACACAACTGAATATTGATTCCTGTCACAGCTGTAAGAGCGAGCGATGGAAGGTAAAGCACCAATGCCATACGAGCTACCATGAAAACGATAAAGAGTCCGCTGGCCAGCAGTCGTGTAGGCAAATTGAAACGTACTTCAAGATATTCATACGCACTAGTGATGTTTAAGCGTCGAAAATGAGGCAGGTAGTATTTGATGACAAACATACCCACAAAGAGGATGGAGAACAGAATAGGATAATATGTCCAGTTTCCTGTGTATGCCTTGGCAGGGATGCCCATAAAAGTGATGGCACTCAGCATAGTGGCGTAAATACTCATGCCGGCAGCCCACCAGGGTATGCGCCCACCTCCCTTAAAGTAGTCATCAGCTTTCTTCGCACGATGTTTAAAGTAGTATCCCAACAACATCATGCCTGCCAGATAAACTATCAAAACGCTCCAATTAAGCCATCCAAATGTTACTTCCATAAAACTTATTAGTGAAAATTGTATTTTTCAGCACTTCTGCAAAATAACTCCTCATCCTATTTTCTCTTGCCATACTCGGTGTCTGACGATTCTGCTACCATCCTGTACTCATCTTCCTCCGTATGTTCGTATTTCCTAACGGAACGGTCCTGCAAGAATATATGATTCAGCGTGTACACGAGCGACTCAAGAGTGGCATTCCTTCTACTTGATTTCAATTCGCATTCCCAAATTGTCATACTGTGCCATCCCATTTTTGTCAATTTTCGTTTTACCTCTATGTCACGCTCTTTGTTACGCATTATCTTCTTTACCCAGAATACCCTGTTTGTCTTCGGAATTTTGCAACACTCAGAGTTCTGCAAATCAGGGAATGCTAGCATAGAAGTATCATTTACCTTTAACACATCGCCTCCTACTTCAACTGCAGGAACGCCGTGTCCATGCCAGAAGCATCCATTCACAAAAATGCACGTACGATATTTGCTCAACACAATGTCAGGTTTTCCGGGTAATCGCGAATAATTAAGCCTGTACCTGAATCCATGACTCCACAGATACTTTCGCACAACAATCTCCGGCTTCGTGTCTTTGCCACGTATAGCCGACATGTTTTTATGTCGTTGTTCTGAAGTCATATTCTGCCAGATTCATCAATTAGGTTTCAAAACTTCACGCCAGCTGAAAGGCAGATGCCATTCTGTTTTACAACAGTTCTTGAGGAATTTGCGGAGACCGTCCATTTATTGTAATCATATATGTAATCCAGATCTAAAATCAAAGATATTTTGTTCATCGGATATTCCAAACCGACACCCCCATACCATCCTATCTGGCTATCAAACCGCCAATGCGTATCTTCTCCAATGACGTTTTGGCAGTCAGGGCCTCGATAATGGTAAACACCTTTTATATAATCAAAATTATGCGACAATAGACGATATATAACACCTGCTTTAACACGCAGTTTCATCGGTCCACAACTGAAGCGGTAGCCTGGACCAAACATTACATCCAACTGTTTGTAATCAATATCCACAGGCTTACCTTGAACTATTCTGACACTTTCTTCGTCCTTAGCCAGTTCGGCAATGTCCTGCGATGCTTTGCCACGTTCGAGCAATAGTCCCACATTACCCATCAAACCATTAAGCAAACGATTGATGTGAAAGTCAAAAACCACCGACAGCTGCGGAGCACATCCCACTATGGTTTCCTTATTCCAGAATTTGTACTGGGTAACCTTGAATCCCGCTTTCACGCAGTAATACAATATACGGTCTTCTACTGGTGTTTTCTTCTTACGGTATTCAAACACCTCACAATACCCATCTGGACAAACTTCATCTACATAGGCCATGACAGCAGCCTTGGTATTATCGCGGTTTTTGTTCTTCTTAAAGATAATATTCTTGGCATTGGTGCTCTTGTCAAGTAGATGCAACACACCATCCATCTCTTCATGCAGTTCTCTGACCTTAGTGACATTATTAGCCTTCTCCATCGAGAATTTCGCTATATTTCCTTCTTCATCTTCAAACAGCATCTCATCACCACCCACCTGATAGAGATTCATGCTTCCGCGAATAACATGCTCTGCAAAGACTATCTCGCTACCACCTTCGTCCGTATCGACCTTCTTGCTCACATAGTAAATACCATTATTCGTAAAACGATAGCTATAGATTTCTCCGGGAAGATAAGTCTTGAACGAATCTGCGCCCTTCTGCTTGAAGACACATTGCTTCATGTTCATATCAGCTGTACGAAAATCAATCTCGCCATACAGCGTATCGCCTTGCAACGTTACCACATAGCCCTCGCGAATATTCCTTTGAGCAGAGAGTTGAAAAGGTAAGAAAATCAAAAACAACATAAATGCACATTGCATCACTCTCAATGACTTCATCACTTTCATGGAATTTAATCTTAATTTACTTATTGTTAGCTATTAATGTTAAGGCATACATACGAAGAGTGTAGCTCCTACCCTCTCAAACGCTGCTCCTTTCCACAGAACCGG
>JAZLKL010000089.1:0-5156 GCA_045597585.1 Bacteroidaceae bacterium
ACCAGGTAAAGTCTAATACCAGAAAACACCGAGGGGTTTGGGGGCTCGCAGCCCCCATAAAGCGGACTTATGCTTAATATGTGTTAAAGTAGTCCATTTTTTCACTCGAAAGTTTGGAAATTAACACAGTATCTTTAGTTATTTCATAAAACATGCCCACGAAAAGATTTTCACAGGCATGTTCTATATTGATATTGGGGGGAATGCACTACATGCAGGTGTAGCCGCCGTCCACAGGCACCATGATGCCCGTGACATAGCTCGATGCACGACTGCTCAGGAAGAGGGCTGCCGTGTCAAGTTCGCCTTCCACGCCATAACGCTCTGTGGGGATGGCACCCTTGGCATACTCCTGGAACCACTGGCTGTCGAGGGTCTCCTTGGTGAGAGGCGTCACAAAATATCCCGGACAGATAGAGTTGCATGTGATGCCATACTTACCCCATTCTGCGGCAAGCGCACGCGTCATGTTCACCACGCCTCCCTTGGCAGCATGATAGGGCGATGCAGGCGCAATCTTGTTGCCCACCAAACCATACATGGATGCAATATTGATGATGCGGCCATACTTGGCTGGAATCATGGCAAGCTTTGCCACCGCACGTGCCACCTTGAAAGAGCCGAAAAGGTCGATGTTCATCTCATTGGCAAACTGCTCATCGGTGATGTCCTCAGCAGGAGCCACAGCACCCGTGCCGGCATTGTTGATAAGGATGTCTATGCGGCCATAGCGCTTTACCACCTCCTCCACCATGGAGTTTACCATATCAGTATCGGTAATGTCGCAACGTATGGGATAAGCCTCCACGCCAAACTCCTCGTTGAGCATCTTAGCCACCTCCTGCAACTTCTCCATGCGTCGGGCAATGGGAACAATTGTACACCCCTGGCTTGCCAATGCGCGAGCCATCTGAACACCCAAACCTGTAGAGCAACCTGTGACAATAGCCACATTACCTGTCAAATCGAAATAGTTTTTCATCTGCAATAGAATAAATAATGGTTATAATTAAGTTGTATTTTCGTCGAAATAACTTTCTCTTTGCAAATATAGCAAAAAAAGAAGGCAAATGCAAATTTTAGGATAATTTTTTGCCTAAAAGTATCAAATTATCATAACTACATTACAAAACACGGCATTACTTTCTATAGAGTATGCTGTGGATGGTGGTTCCGTTGGTGAAGCAGCTTAGGTCAACCGGACCCACAATGCCATTCACTGTTCCGGTTTCAGAATACTGCCAGATGTTGTATTTGCCACTTCCAAGCAGAAAGGGTCTCTGCTTGCCGAAACGGGCAATAAAGAGGTAGTATTTGTTGAATTCGGGTGCCAGCAGGTCGTTGTAGAACTTATGTGGACTGTACAGAAGCGGATACTTGCCAAACTTCTGCTTTACCAGGTTCATGAACACGCTCAGGTTTCGTTGCAGCTCTGCCCTGCCCCAGTCGGGCACCCCCGACTCCTCCACATCGACCATCGGGATGAGATCTTGCTCGTTGATGTTGACATGCCTGCAGTAGTTGTCGAACTGTGCCTCGGGTGTGGAACGTGAGGTAAAGAAGTGGTAACTGCCCACCCTCAGTCCTGCCTTCTTGGCTCCATCTATATTGCGGCGGTACATTCGGTCCACCATGCCCGAACCCTCGGTGGCCTTGATATAGACAAACTGAATACGTCGGTCCTTTGCCACGGTCTTCCAATCGATAACGCCTTGGTATTTCGACACGTCAATGCCATTGTACGAGGCTGTCTCCGCAACATGCCTTTTCGGACGTTTCGAACCCGCACAAGTCTGGCTGGGGAAGCAGAGAAACGATAGGAGGGAAAGCACAATCGCCATGCAGCATACGGGAAAGAAGTGCAGACAGACCACCCGCTTCGCCAAACGAGCGAGCATCTTTTCATCAACTTTCCGTACCGTTTTATGCCTTTTTTCGATTGCCATCTATAATGTCAGAAGGTGGTCTTCTCAGCATGCAAGACTTACAACTACCACCATTAAGTGTTAAAATCGAGTGCAAAGATAATAACAATCAGTCATTTAGACAAACAGAATGTACATTTTTTGTCAAATTACCCGAAAAACACGGCAAAAACGGTAGTGTAACGGGCGTAAAGTCCCCTTAAACGCCACTCTCTTCGCCCAGCAACCGGGCTGCATTCTCTGCACAGCGTTCGCCATCCACTCCTGCCGACACGATTCCACCTGCATAGCCGGCACCCTCTCCACAGGGATAGAGTCCCTCGATGCGGATATGCTGCAAAGTCTCGGCATCGCGGACGATGCGTACAGGACTGCTGGTGCGAGTCTCCACGCCTATCACGATGGCCTCATTGGTCAGGAATCCATGCTGACGCTTACCGAACATCTTGAAGCCTTCCTGCAGACGATGCGACACGAACTTGGGCATCCAGAAATGCAACGGACTGCTTATGAGGCCGGGGGCATAACTGCTGCGTGGAAGGTCATACGACAGGCGGTTGTTCACGAAGTCGGCCATGCGTTGTGCCGGGGCTGTCTGCTGACGATTGCCTTGCAGCCAGCAATCACGCTCCAGCTGTTCCTGAAAGCGCATCATGCACAAGGCGTCCGTCCCCGCTGCACCACCCTCGCCTTGCAGCTCCTGGGCGATGTCTTCGGGATGCAGCTCCACCACCATGCCGCTGTTGCTCCATTGGCCGTTGCGGCCGCTCGGACTCATACCGTTCACAACAATCTGCTCGGGTCCTGTGGCGGCAGGCACCACAAAGCCACCGGGACACATGCAGAAACTGTACACGCCCCTGCCCTCTACCTGCTGCACCACACTATACTCGGCAGCGGGCAGATACTTGCCCCTGCCATTGCGGTTGTGATACTGCAACTGGTCGATGAGCATCGAAGGGTGCTCCAGACGCACGCCTACGGCCAGTCCCTTTGCCTCTATCTCCACGTCATGGGCATGAAGCCATCGATACACGTCGCGGGCAGAGTGTCCTGTGGCCAGGATAACCGCATCAGAGCGGAACTCCACCTCGCGCCCGTCCTCCATCAGTCGTCGGCACGTCACGCCCTTCACCTTGCTGCCTTCCAGTATGAGGGCTTCCATACGTGTCTGGAAGTGCACCTCGCCTCCGCACCGCAGGATGGTGTTGCGCATGTTCTCTATGACGCGCGGCAGCTTGTCGGTTCCGATGTGGGGATGCGCATCGCTCAATATGGTGGGCGATGCTCCATGCTGCACAAACACGTTGAGTATCTTCTCGCTGTTGCCACGTTTCTTCGAACGTGTATAGAGTTTTCCATCAGAGTAGGCTCCTGCCCCACCCTCGCCAAACGAGTAGTTCGACTCTGGGTCCACACGTTGCTCGGGACGTATCCTGGCAATATCCTTCTTGCGTTCGCGCACGTCCTTACCACGTTCCACCACGATGGGACGGCATCCCAGTTCGATGAGTCGCAGGGCAGCAAACAGACCACCGGGTCCGGCACCCACCACCACCACCGACGGCTTGTCGCTCACATCGCGATAATGCACCGGCGTGTATTCCAGTTCGGTAGGGTCCTCGTTGACGAACACCCTGATGGTGAGGTTCACAAAGATGGTGCGCTGACGGGCATCGATGCTCTTCTTCAGCACACGCACCGCACGGATGGTACGTTCGGCCATACCCTTCTCACGGGCAATGTAATGCTTGATGCCTTGTTCGCTGGCTGCCTGTTCGGGCAGAATGCGTATCTGATATTCGTTGATCATTATGTTACTTGCTAACTATCTTTTTCTCAAAGTGCTGATAATCCTTCATCGACCTCCAGTTGCCACCCCAGGTAAACCCATGTTGCTTGAAGAGCTTCAGGCAAAGGTCGTCACCCACTATAATCATGGCATTACGCTTCTTGTCACGATTCGTGGCCCATGCCGAACTGCCCAGCGGCTCTATCAGCTGCTTGCCTTTTAGGGTGTGCACGTAGGGGTTATAGAATGGGTTGACGTCAATGGCAAGTCCCCGGGCATGCTTGGAGAGGCTGCGTGTGCCCGCCACCTTGCGGAAGTTAAAGCACGAGGTGTTGTTGGCACGCATCGACTGTTCGTCGTCTCCGCCATACTCGTCGATGAGCACCATGCGCTCAATGGGGTACTTAGCCTCATAGAGTGCCTGGAATATCTCGATCAGGTCTTGCGCTATGGCCTTGTTGCACACCAGCTCGCCCTTTTGCACCTTGCCATTGGCATCATAGTGCATCACGGTGAGATAGCGCAGCTCATCACGGCTCACCGTGCACCCTGCGCCATACGACTTGCCCTTCATCCTGGCAAACAGCGCATCGTCTATCCTGTTGATGCTAAACCCATCGGGCTTGGCACCCATCCATGCCATGGCCATCCACAGGCACAGGCAGAGGGTGATGGTTCTTCTTATTCCTTTCTGCATAGCTTTATTCCTTATCCGAACAATTCCCTTACCGCCTCGCTCACCTTCCTCACGGGAACGAGCTCTATCTTGTACGACTTCTCGTTGATGCCCTGCATATTATGGGCTGGCAGTAGCATACGCTTGAAGCCCAGCTTCTGCGCCTCGGCGATGCGCTGCTCTATGCGCGACACAGGACGTATCTCGCCACTCAGTCCCACCTCTCCGGCCATGCACACATCCCCTTCGATGGGAGCATCCACGTTGCTGCTCAGCACGGCAGCTATGACGCTGAGGTCGAGTGCCGGGTCGGTGACACGCAGTCCGCCCGCAATGTTCAGGAAGACGTCCTTCTGCGCCAGTTTGAAGCCTACTCGCTTCTCCAGCACCGCCAGCAGCATGTTCAGGCGACGTCCCTCAAAGCCTATCGTACTGCGCTGTGCCGTGCCGTAGGCTGCCGTGCTCACCAGGGCCTGCGTCTCGATAAGGAAGGGACGCACGCCCTCTATGGCACAGGCAATGGCCACACCCGACAGTCCTTCGCGATTGTCCGTCAGCAGCAGTTCACTGGGATTGGTCACCTGTCGCAATCCATTGTGGCGCATCTCGTAGATGCCCAGTTCGCTGGTATTGCCAAATCGGTTCTTTATGCCGCGCAAGATGCGGTACATGTAGTGCTGGTCGCCCTCGAACTGCAGGACGGTGTCCACGATGTGCTCCAATACCTTTGGTCCTGCCAGGGAACCCTCCTTGTTGATATGGC
>JAZLKL010000090.1:0-36063 GCA_045597585.1 Bacteroidaceae bacterium
ATACTCCATGGCCTTCTTACGCAGGTTGACCACCCAGATGTGGTATTCTCCATTCTCATAGATTATCGTAGGACTGAGAAACAGAGCACAGTTTCCCGACTCGTCGTTTACCAACACCGCTTCCTTCTCTCCCCACTCCTTGCCGTCCTTTGAACATTTGCGGTAGATGATTTCCTTTTGGTTTTTCTCGTCGGCATAGCGGAACCACAATTCCAGCTCACCGGTGTCATCGTTGTACACCAGATGGGTGTCGGAATTATACTTCAGCTTTCTATCCTTGGGCACGTCAAGTGGGTTCTTGCTTACGTTCTGCCATCTCTGTCCGTCGTCAGAATATGCCACGCAGGGATTCTCAAGTTTTGGGTCGCCGCAAGGGTAGGGGGTATAGGCCATCCAGTAAGGGTGACCGAAAAGTCCGTCGGCAAAATAGAGCACCTTGGGGTGTACGTTCTCCATATTGCCATAGCAATTGGTAATGCTTAGGAAATCAGTATAGTACTCGCCCGATGGACGGACGATGGCTTCATCCTGGCAGGATGGCAATGCCAATAGTATGCATACCAGTACAGAGATTATCGTTTTAATTTTCATAGTGCGTTGACTTTCAGTAAGTAATGGTGAAATAATAAGTTCCGAAAGATTTGGTATGTATTTTTGAGATAGTTTTGCGCTGTCTTGAAGGAGCATGGCGGGCTATGTGACTGAAAGACAGCGTAAAAATAGCCAAAAAGACAAACAAAGCTGAAGGAAGCATCATACTATGAACTTTAGGAAGTTATTTTTTTACCATTACTAAGCAGAGCAGGGTGCTTTTCAAAGAAAGGAGAGAGAGCATCACTCTGCATAGACGCAAAGTTACGCATTATTTATCAAATACAAGCATCTTTTCCAATCTTTAACCTCAGTTTTCATCTTTTTGTGAACTTTCTCCACAAAGTGACCGACAAATGGGGGAGGGAGGCTTATCCTTTCTTGCTCATACATCTTGGTTATTTATGAAAGATGCTTCGGAGTTATGCTAAGGCTGTAGTTGTAGCTGTCGTTTGTTTACCTTCAAGGCGTTAATCCAGCCTCCCGTGTTCCTCCACGTTTCACTCAGTTGGGTTACGTCTGGCTTACGTGTTTTTACGTAAGCCAGACGTAACCCAACTGAGTGAAAGTAGTGTACACATAGGAGCATTATCAATGTGCAGGAGTGTATCAGATTGATACCATGAATTAGATAAGTTAATAGCATAAAACTCCTGCGTGTTTTTATACATACACGTGATGTTTCTTTGCCAACTATCCGATAAAGTGCAGATAGTTGCGTAAATGTGACGTTTTAAAGGAAAATTATGTTAACTTTGCATACGTTTTCTACCAAAAAAGGTAAAATGGTAAGAGGAAAGAAGATATTTTTCGTTTTCAGTATCGATTATCAGCTAATATCGCACCGCAGAAAACTTATTGAGGCTGTGCTGAAGGCGGGTAATGATGTTACCGTGGTGGCACAGGATACTGGGTATGCCGATGCGATAAGGCAGATGGGATGCAAGTTCATCAATCTGCCCATCAATCGTGTCGGAACCAACATACGCGAAGAACTGAAGACTTATCGCTTCCTCAAGAAACTGTATAAGAAGGAGAAGCCAGACATCATACACCATGTGAGCCTGAAGGTTGCCCTTTGGGGCGGATTGGCCGCCAAGAGGGTAGGAGCCCATGGCGTGGTGAATGCCATCAATGGTTTGGGTGTGTTCTTCGGTACGGGAAAGGCTGATACATGGGTGAAGAGGGTCTTCCTCAAGATTGTTGCCTATGCCAACCGACGTAGGAATGCGCTCACCATATTCCAGAACGACAGCGACAAGTCGTTCTTTGTGGAGCATGATGCCATCAAGGAAGAGCAGTGCCGCTACATCAAGGGTTCGGGTGTTGACCTCAATGAGTTTGCCTACACTCCCGAACCGGAGGACGAGGTGCTGAATGTCGTCTTTACCTCTCGCATGGTCGAGGAGAAGGGCGTCACAGACATCGTCGATGCTGCCCTCATGCTTAAGGAAAAGTACGAGGGACGGGTACGCTTCTTGCTGTGTGGACTTATAGAGACAAATCCGAAGGCCATCAGCAAGGCTTACCTTGACAAGGTGTGCGATGGCGTTTACATCAAGTATATGGGGCATTGCGACAATATCAAGGAGGTGCTTTGTGCCTCTTCGGTTGTGCTGCTCCCCTCGTACTATCGTGAGGGAGTGCCCAAGTCGCTCATCGAGGCAACTGCCATCGGGCGTCCCATCATCACTACCGACTGGGTGGGGTGCCGTGAGACGGTGGACGATGGCGTCAACGGTTTCCTTATCCCGCCAAAGTGTCCGGAACAGTTGGCCGAGAAGCTCTCCCTGCTGGTCGATGACAAAGACCTCCGTATGCGTATGGGACGTGCCTCGCGCATAAAGGCAGAGAAGGAGTTTTCTGTTGACTTGGTGGTTGAGAAGCATTTTGCCATTTACGGTGAGCTGATGGGTTGAGATTCAAAAAAAGTGGGAATCAAGCTACCACGCGTGTGGATGGGATTTCTGCTTCAGAGAATGTGAATATAAGAAAAGAATGAATGATTTATATTTGTGGGTAGGTTTTGTGCCAATGGTGGTGGGCTTTATCGCCTCATTCCTGGTATTGCCAAGAATGCGGATTTTCAGTACCAGCGGCATGTTCTTCCACGAGAAAGCTGACATAGATAATAAGAAAGACAACTCGGTTGTTGAACTGGGCGGGCTTGCCATGCTCCCTATTCTGCTATTCTCCTTGTGTATCTGTCTGGGTATTCCCAAACTGATAGGTGAAGATGTGATCAGCGCTGCCAAGGTGGAACGGTCGGGCTTGCGCATTATGCAGGTTATAGCCGGTTGTGCCATCATGTTCATCGTAGGATTGAAGAATGACATACATGGCACCAGTACCAAGGCTAAGTTCCTGGCCCTCTTGATATCTGCTTGCATGTTCCCTGTCTCTATGTTGCAAGTTACCGACCTGCAAGGGGTGTTTGGTATCTTTGAGATGCCTGTATGGGTGGGGGCTGTGGTAACGGTACTACTGGTTATGTACATCACCGAAACGGTGGCTCTGCTCGATGACATAGACGGCTTGGGAGCCGGAATGACCACCATAATGGGCGGCATCTTCTTCTGCATGAGTCTTAATTTCGATTTCCTTTTAGGTACTATTGTGTCGGCAGCTCTTTTGGGCATAACTATTCCGTACAGTATTCTTAAACGCTTCTTCCCGAAATGGAAGAAGACCATCATAGGCAATGCCGGTTCATATACCATAGGCTACGTGCTGAGTTACCTCACCCTCTCGCTCATACAGCAGAGCGGTAAGACGATGCCCGAAGGCATGCTCATGGTGGTTATGGGTGTTGTTATGGTACCCATGCTCGACATTCTGCGTGTCATCCACAAACGTGTGCGTGAGGGACGTGCCATGCTGGTGCCCGACCGTAACCTTCTTCAGCACCGTTTTGTACGAATGGGTATCAAGCCTGCCCTCACTCCCTTGTCTATTATCGTGCTTTTCCTCTTCTTCGCCTGTGTCAACATGGTGTGGGTTATGAACAAGTACGACCTTAGTATATTGGCACTCATCGACCTCCTTCTATGGGGTGGCATTCAAACCAGCATTACCTACCTCATACATCGTCGTGAGGAGAAGATTCATCGCAAGGAGTGGAATATGGAGTATGGCCGCGAGGCTTGGGAGGCTAATCCACCTATTGCCATCATAAAGCGCAAGCAGCGCGATTTCGGTTCGATGGGTATGCCTAAGAGTACCATGATGGGTAACGAAACGGAGTTCATTCCCGATGGCATGAATAGCGTGGAGCGTAACACCAAGCGCCTTATCGACCTTTTCTTCTCATCTGTCATGTTGGTGCTCACTTCACCTCTGTTCTTGCTGAGTTACATCCTTATCAAGCTCGACGATGGTGGTCCTGCCATTTACTCACAAGAGCGTCTGGGACGTTTTGGACGTCCATTCCGCATCTATAAGTTCCGTTCTATGCGTATGGATGCAGAGAAGTTTGGTCCTGCACTCAGCCATGCTGGTGGAGAGGATGACCCACGCCTTACCAAGGTGGGTAAGTTTCTTCGCTCACATCACCTTGACGAACTGCCCCAGTTGTGGAATGTGTTCTGTGGCGATATGGCCTTCATCGGCTATCGTCCCGAGCGTAAGTTCTTCATTGACCAGATTATGGAGCACGACCCTCGTTACGCCTTCCTTTATCAGATTCGACCAGGTGTGACCAGCTATGCCACTCTCTACAACGGATATACCGACACCATGGAGAAGATGCTGCGTCGCCTTAATTACGACCTTTATTATCTTGAGCATCGTTCGTTCTGGTTTGATCTTCGCATACTTTGGCTTACCTTCGTTAACATCATCTTTGGAAAGAAGTTCTGACAGGAATGTGTGGGTGTATAGTGGGTGACTTTGACAAGAAGGGTGAGACACGTTACGTCGGCGACCCCACTAACGCCAATTATCAATTACTGCAATAAATGCCGGCGTACAAGGTTTGGTTGCAAGAACTAAATGCAGGGATAATGGCGTGTAGGTCACGTTACAGGAAGAAGTTAGGGTCAATTTCTACAGATTTTGCTGTAAGCTAATCAGTATTTCCGGAAGAGGAGAATGTTGTCCGGGAAACTCATCTGCAGGTTGTCATCGGTGAGATTGTCGATGTGGAAATGTCCATCGGCAGGAATACCAAAATCGGCAAATTGCTCATAGGTGCGGTTGGCGTCTTCACCATCCACATAACATGTTCCGTTGAAACCAATGAGATTGCCCAATGTGAGTTCTTGTCCAGTGTGGCTGAATGTGCAGTAGTAACTGGTGCCATAATAGGTGGAGGCATCCTTTATTTGAAACACATTTCTGTGTATGCAATAAAATAACTTTCGCTTGTTCTCTAACGTGACGTCATCGCGGTCATTATTGGCTACAAGTGAGTCAATCTGTCCGGATGAACTGCGAGTGCGCCATTGTGTGAGTTGCCACATGCCACCCAGGTCACCATTGGTGTCGCGAAAGTTCTCGCATGACAGGCAGCCGAGGCATGCCAATAATGATAATATATAATAATGTGTATGTTTCATCTTCTTTCGGAGTGTAAACTAAAAATTGCTATAGGCTACAGTAAGCATGCCTCCATTGCTGTTGCCAAGTAGTTTGCCATGGTTCATGCCATAGCTGGCGGTAAAACTGATGCCTGGCAACTGATGAGGCTTATAGGTGGATTCGATAAGCAGGAAGTCACCATGCATAGGGTCGCTGTGAGGGGTGTTGAAGTTGCCAAAACTCTTCTCGTGTGTGTAAAGCATGCGATAGCTTACGTCGGGATGAGGATTTCCCTGAATGCCGAAGTGCATGGCTGTGATGCGATTGTCGTAACACACGATACGTCCATCATGGTTGTAGATGGGAGAGAGTAGGAGAGGATTGCCCATCACGAAACCTGCATGCTGGTAGGAACCATAGATGTTGTGATTGTAGTAGTTGTCTTGTCCACCGATATAGGGCACCTTGTTGCCGTACGCCACCAGTACAGGACCTGACTGGTCAGTTGTACGTACGTGCTCGGCTACGATGGTCGATACGATAGGGTTCTCAGGTAGTTCAACCTCAAGTCCCCAAAGGAAGTCTTTCCAGGCAAAGTCCCATCCCATCTGACTATGATCCTCGAACATGTGTTCTCCGTAGATGCTGGCCTTCCAGCCTTTTCCGTGATATTCCACACGGGCAAGATAACTACCCACGGTGTTACCCATCACATTAGGATTATCCCCGTCGGTCACATCGCTTCCGGTGGGAATGAAGGCCTTGAGGTAGTCGGTTATGCCACCATTGAGATTGTAGCTTCCATCGGAGGCCTCTCCCTTAATGTTACGGTTCCATACTGTTCCTCCAAATTGACAGGTCATCTGTACGCCACCCTTGATGACGACAGGGAACTTGTCAAGGTTACCAATGCGAAGGTAACCTGCCTTGCTGTGGTAGCGTGAGTTTGCCGTAAAGACAGCATCTTTGTTGCCAGCGTTGAAAGTACGTTGCCATTGGTTGTCAGTATAGAAGCCGTATGCTACGCTTCCCTTGATGCCTAACCAGTTGTTTGTGCGTTTGAATACAAGGAAGTCGGGCAGTTCGATGCGTGCCTGTGGTATGGGACGTGCATTGGCACCCAGCACCATACTGCCGGAGGTAAGCGCTTGATTCTTCATCTCAATGGGTAGCTCTTGCTGTCCCACTGTGAGTCGTATCGCTTTGTATTGCACTTCGCCGTATAATTGTTGTACGATGAAGTGACTGGTGTAGTTGACGGGAACGACGAGGTCGGCGCCATAGCCTATGCGCCAGTTACGCTGACTGTCGGCTTCGGTGTCACGCTGAATGCTGGCACGCAGGTAACCGCTGTTGTTGTTGATGCTGGCGAGTCCATAGCGGTTGGCACTCTGCCAAAAGGGAGTGTGGTCGCCATTGCCAAACTGACCACTTATTTCTGCTCTGTATTTAATGTCAGAGGTAAGACGGTTTTGTGCATGTACCTCAAGTTCGTCAGAGGGCAGCAAAGTTCCCATGAGGGCAAGCGTCAGTAAGATGCTCTTCTTCATTTTCTTTAGTTTTGCACTATCTGTGTATTATGAAAATATCCCGCTGCCGCAAGGAAATGCAGTAGCGGGATATTTGTTTTGTTAAAGGTTCTATGTTACTTCTCTGTATGTGCCTTGCCGGTCTTTGTGGTCTCATCGTGACCATAAGTACCATAGACGCCGTAATGACCATAATGACCATAGTGACCATACTTGCCATACTTGTGGTAGCCGTACTTGCCGTACTTGCCGTACTTGCCATAACCGTAGTAGTAACCGTACTTCTTCTTCTTGAGGTCAACACCATTAAGTACCAAAGAAATCTTAGGCAACTTCTCGTTACTCTTGAAACCATTGATAAGCTCGAAGTTGTTCTTGGGGCTGTAGTCTGCACGACATACGTAAAGAGTAACGTCAGCGATGCGTCCCAACTCAAGGGTATCGCTCACAAGACCTACTGGAGGTGTATCAAGAAGGATGATGTCGTACATCTCACGCAAGTGAGCGATAGCCTCGTCAAGACGAGAGCGAGAAATCAACTCACCTGGGTTGGGAGGAATGATACCAGCGGGCATGATGTCGAGATTCTGGTTCAGGATGCCGTGATGGATCTGATCCTCGAGCAACTGGAGGTCGGCATTGTCGTTAGCCAGGTAGTTTGTGATACCACGCTTGTCAGAAGGCAACTTGAAGAGACGTACCAACTGAGGCTTACGAATATCAAGACCCACGATGATGACCTTCTTGCCCAACAATGCGTATGACATGGCAAGGTTGGTGCAGACGAATGTCTTACCCTCGCCAGGGATGGTAGAGGTACAGATGATGACCTTCTCATCAGGATTCATGATGAAACGCATGTTGGTACGCAAACCACGGAATGACTCCTCCATGGTGTTGTTGCTGTTCTCTGCTACAACTACCGAACGCTCTTCGCCCTTAGGCAAGTGAGCAAAAGGAATATCTGCGATGAGAGGGATACGGGTGAGCTTCTCCACGTCGCTACGACCTTCGATGCGGAAGCGAAGCAATTCGAGGAGATAGAAAATGCCGATGGGAATACAGATGCCCAGCATCAAGGCAACCATCCATATCATCTTGCTCTTGGGAGATACCTGGCCACCAATCTGGGGCATGTCGAGCCATTTTGCTTTGGTGGCAGTAGAAGCCAGTGAGATAAGGTTCTCCTCGCGCTTCTGCAAGAGGGTCAGGTAAAGACCTGCCTTGATTTCCTGCTGACGACCGATGTCGTTGAGGAATCGCTCATGAGAAGGAGTGTTAGAAATCTTACCGGTAAAGAGGCGGTACTGGTTGTCGATGCTATGCTTCTGAATCTTAAGGTCAGAGTCAATATTGCGAAGTGACTGAATGATACCGTCATGTGCTACCTTTACCTCATCAGCGAGTTTGATAAGAGCGGGGTTGCTCTCTGCACCCGACTTGATGAGACGGTTAAGCTGAAGCATTGATTCGTTGTAACGAGTAATCTGGGTGTTCAGGAGAGCGTCTTTGATTCCCAGGTTGGCAGGGATGACCTGATTATCATTTGCGGGGTTGTTGACGTAGTCGATGAGTGACTTGACAAGCGTGATCTGGGTCTGAATCTCAACCTGCTCCTTCTGATAGCTGGTACTGCTTGCCAAAGCGGTGGTAGCATCGTTGGTAAGGTTGATGAGCGCGTTGTCCTTCTTGAACTTTTCCAGGTTCTTCTCGGTGGTACTCAACTCCTCACCGATGGAGTCAAGACGCTCGTTGATGAACGTCTTGGTTTTATTTGCAACCTCGTTCTTGTCTTTATTTGCATCCTCGTTATAGCTCTCGAGCAGATTTGTGAGGTAGTCAACGGCACGCTCGGGTTGAGTATCAACTAAGCCGAGTACGGCAACCGTAGTGGTCTTGCTGCTTGCAGAAGCAGAAAGGCTCTTGGCATATCCTCTTGCTACGTTCTCGATAGGTGATATGGTGATGCTGATAGGCTGCTCGAACTCCTTGATTGTTTTGTCACGCTCCAGATTGATGGTACCTAAGGGAGTCTCGACAGAAGCTGGTAACATGGCAATTTCCTGTTCCTTGATACGAGGTTGTCCACTGGGCGAAGCAAGTGTTGTCTTCAAATGATAGCCCTTTCCGTTGGGAGTAACCTCCATCTTGATGGTGTTCTTGAGTGTGTCCATCTGCTCAATGGGCATTGAGGCCACGATAGGACTACGCTTGTAGAGTTCAACATTGATGAAGCGTCCGGGAGTGTAGTAACGGATGTTGAGGTTCAGCTTTCTGACCACGGCATTTGAAATGTTGGTACTTGACAAAATCTCCAACTCGTTGTCGAAACCGTTGGTATTGCTGATAATACCCATTTCTGAGAGGTTCAGCATATTACCGCCACCCTTCTGGTTCATGCCGCCATTGTCATCCTTGATGAGGATTTTTGCACTTGCCGAATAAGTGGGGGTTTGATACTTGAGGTAGAGATAGGCACACGCTAAGCAAACGACAACGCCGAGAACAATCCAAGGCCAGCGCATTAGCACAATGTTCCAAATGTCTTTGAGGGAAAATCCACCGCCCTGTTCTTCGTCCAGAGCTGGATTTGCATTGTAATTAGTTTCTGCCATATTGTTTTTGATTATTTGATTTTCTTTCTATATTTTGCTTTTTGTCACCCGTGCTACCTTTTGAGTAACCTGATGTGTGAGCAATAAGCGTGCAAATGTACGGATTTTATATTAAATATTAAAATAATAACGTGGCAAAAATGCCAATTCGTGTTAAAATGTGCGCATTTTCATAAAAAATAAGGTATAAAAATAGGTTGGTAAATGCTTTTTTCTTAACTTTGTGCGAAAGTATTCTATTGTGTAAACATGGCTAAGAAGAAACAAAGCGGAACAATTCTGGTAGGAGAGAGCGACGATGTGTTTGCTTTTTACTCAAGGCTGAAGCATCCCGAGGGTGTTTTGGGTACTTTCTGCTCGGAGGGAGTAGAGATGCCTGAAGGCTTGCAAAGATTGGGCGATTATGATGCGGCTTCTGCCTTTATTGAAGAGAATACCCAGGTGCAGCGTGTGTATTGCGATATTTACGACATGGACCTGGAATATGTGCGTTCTGTGCAGTATGCATGTAAGGCTCGTGCTGTGAAGTTTTGTCTTGTGGTTCCGATAGTGAATGAACTTGATACCGAGTTCGTTTCGATGCGACGAGGTGACAACGTACTTCTTACTCCGAAAGGTGAACCGTTGACGAAGTTGCACAACAGGGTAATGAAGAGAGCATTTGATCTGTTTTTTGTTCTGTTGTTCATGCTTACGTTTTTCCCTGTCATATACCTGCTCAAGTCGTTTTTCATTAAGCGAAAGAAGCGTGGATCTTCGTTCTCATATAAGTTCTGCGTAGGTCCCAATGGCAGGGTGTTTAACAGAGTCTCATTCAGAGGGAAAGGGAACTCGGTGGCCAATGTGTTTAATGTGCTTAAGGGCAATATGAGTTTGGTGGGTCCAGAGTGCTATGAACTCGAAGAACCTTCGGATGTGGACAAACTCCCCACGCGACTGCTTCGACGTGAGGTAAAGGCGGGAATGAACGGTTGGGCACGTGTGAAGAAGGCTGATGCCGAAAACCGATTGGATGCAGACATCTATTATGTGGAGCACTGGACGTTGTGGTTTGATTTCCGCATTTTGTTCAGGTCCATGTTTTAGGTTGGATTTCTCACGGCTTTACGCTTTTTGCTGAGCTGCAAATATTGTAGTTGTAAACAGACTTTTTTATTGTGCTACTCAGTAAATAAATGTGGGAGAGTGTTTCTGTGTTTCAGAATCAGTGGTATAGATGATATCTTTAGAGCACAGTAAATTAAGGTTATGAATTAAATGAGGTCGGGCACGTTTGACTCTTAAATGGTTTTCAAGCCCAGCCTACTGAAATATGATTTAATTAGAAAAGTATAATTAGAATGAAAGGAATTGTTTTGGCTGGCGGGTCAGGTACGCGTCTTTATCCTATAACCAAAGGGGTAAGTAAGCAGATGCTGCCTATCTTCGACAAGCCGATGATATATTACCCTATCAGTGTGCTTATGCTTGCAGGCATTCGCGAGATACTTATTATCTCCACTCCCTATGACTTACCAGGATTTCGCCGCTTGCTTGGTGACGGAAGTGATTATGGAGTGCATTTTGAATATGCAGAGCAACCTTCGCCCGATGGTTTGGCGCAAGCGTTCATCATAGGTCGTGAGTTTGTGGGCAACGATAGTGCATGTCTTGTGCTGGGTGATAATATCTTCTATGGTGCTGGTTTCTCGGGAATGCTGAAAGAGGCCGTACGCATGGCTGAGGAGGAAAACAAGGCAACGGTGTTTGGTTATTGGGTGAATGATCCCGAACGCTATGGCGTGGCAGAGTTTGACGAAAACGGAAACTGCCTGAGCATCGAGGAAAAGCCTGCTAATCCTAAGAGTAACTATGCTGTGGTAGGATTGTATTTCTATCCCAATAAGGTTCTGGATGTGGCAGCTCACATCAAACCTTCGGCAAGAGGTGAACTGGAGATTACGACGGTCAATCAGCGTTTTCTTGATGATGGCGAGTTGAAAGTGCAGACCTTGGGCCGTGGATTTGCATGGCTGGATACGGGTACGCATGATTCTTTGTCGGAAGCAAGTACGTTTATCGAAGTCATAGAGAAGCGACAAGGGTTAAAGGTGGCATGTCTTGAAGCAATAGCCTACCGTAGAGGTTGGATAACTGCCGAAAGAATGCGTGAACTGGCACAGCCAATGCTCAAGAACCAGTATGGACAGTACCTGCTGAAATTGGTCGGCGGGTAATAAACCATCCATTTGTGACTTTGTAATTCAATCCCCCCACCAACCTATATGTAAAAAACAGAATAATATTATAATGGGATTTTTTAGTAAACTTTTCGGCAAGAAGAAGGCCGAGAATGAAATACGTGTAGGTGGCATGGAAGATTTCATGTCGCTCATCCGTGTGTATTATCAGTCAGTAATGGCTGCTCAGTTGGGTATCAATAACTTGGGTGCTTTGCCCGACTTGAGAATGTTTAAGCAGACTTTCCATGTACCCACTTTGAACAATAAGCTGGGTTTGGGTGAGAAGAAGCATTGCCAGAAGCTGATTATGGATATGTATGGTATTCCAGAAACCTTTTTTGGTGAGGTTGATGCCAGTATCAAGAAGCGTTGTAAGAAGGTGCAGGATGTACAGCCCTATTTCATGATGTTCCAGGGATTCAGTCAGGACCTGATGATGCTGATGGGTAACCTGATGAAATGGAAGTTCCGTCTTCCAGGTCTTTTCAAGAAGGCTATGCGCGGAATGGTGGAAAAACAGATTCACCAAATCATGACTCGTCCCGTATGGAAGGACGAAGGTGTACGCCGTACTTGCGTGTCCATCCGTCAGTACCAGCAACAGTTGGGATATTCTGAAAACTGGATGTCAGAGTACGTTTACACCATTGTTATGCTGGCAAAAAAAGAGCCAAAGGCATCGGTTGAGGCTTGAGAACTATAAAAAAACAAGGAATAATTTTGAAAATTCGGGCAAAAATGTTAATTTTGTCCCGAAAATAGGCATATTAAGTCACATGAAGAACGTGGTGAAGGACGATTACAGGTCGTGATTTGTGTCGTCTAGGGTCACTTTTTAAGTCTGGCAATTAGTCGGGTGTAGATTTAAGAGCGAAATGAAAGAAGAAGACATCCAGTTGGTTAAGTTGCTTGAAGCAAAGGTGAGGCAACTAATCTCGCGCAACAAGGAATTGGAGCAGCAAAATGCCCAATTGTGTGCGCAGGTTGCTGATGTGGATGTCCGTGTTCAAAATTTGGACGAGGAAAACAGGCAGCTCAAAACCCAATATGCCGATTTGAAGACAGCACGCATGCTACAGCTGAGCGATAACGATACACGCAATGCTAAGCTGCGTATTTCAAAGCTGGTGAGAGATATTGACAATTGTATCGCTATACTTAAAGCCGAAAGATAATGGCAGATGTAAGTGATGAGCTCTCTATAACCTTGAAATTGGGGGGACAAATATACCAAATGACGATTGATCGTAAGGAGGAATTTGTTTACCGTGAAGCGGAAAAGCTTATTAACAGTAGGTTGAACTATTACGCTAATACCTTTCCCCAATTAGGAAGAGAAATGTATTTTTCTATGATAGCACTGGACATTGCCGTGCAGCGTGTATCGTCTGAGCAAGAAGGCAATCTGGGGTCCGTTGCTGATGACTTGAAACGTCTCGTGAATGAGATAGATGAGTCATTAGAGAAAAAATAGTATTCTTTCACCTTAGTTTTTGATTTGCTGTCGGTTTTTGAGAATTCGTATCAAACTAAATAAATATTAACTAAAAACCGATTTATATTTCATCTATGGAATATATTATAGCAATTGTCGTTGCTGTGGTAATCATCGCCGTATGGATCATGGTCCTGTATCGTGTGACATTGCCCAGTAAAATGAAGAAGCTTGAAGCTGAGGCTCACGAGAAGGCTGAGCAAGAGGCTGAAGTGGTAAAACAAAAGAAACTCCTTGAGGTCAAGGAGAAGTTCCTTAACAAGAAGGCTGAACTGGAAAAGGAAGTTCAGCAGCGTAATCAACAGATTCAGCAAGGCGAGAACCGCATCAAGCAGCGCGAGATGAGTTTGAACCAGCGTCAGGATGAACTGAACCGCAAGAAGCAGGAGGTGGAGAACATGCGTGCACGTACTGAGCAGCAGCAGACAGCCCTCCAGCAGCGTGAGGAGGAACTGAATCAGCGTCAGGCAAGTTTGGTGGAGCAGGAGCGCAACAAGCTGGAGGAAATCAGCGGGTTGAGCAAAGAGGAAGCCAAGGAGCAACTCATTCAGAGTATGAAGGATGAGGCTCGCACGGCAGCTGCTTCATACGTGAACGAGATTATGGATGAAGCGAAACTGAATGCCAATAAAGAGGCTAAGCGCATCATCATTCAGACCATTCAGCGAGTGGCAACCGAGACGGCTGTGGAAAACAGCGTTACCGTATTCCATATTGAGAATGACGATGTAAAGGGTCGTGTCATCGGTCGTGAGGGTCGTAACATTCGTGCCTTGGAGGCTGCTACCGGCGTGGAAATCGTGGTGGACGATACGCCCGAGGCTATCGTAATCTCTGCATTCGATCCTGTACGTCGTGAGATCTGCCGTTTGGCTCTGCATCAGCTTGTGGCCGACGGACGTATCCACCCTGCTCGTATTGAGGAGGTGGTTGCCAAAGTCAAGAAGCAGGTTGAGGAGGAAATCATGGAGACAGGTAAGCGTACTGCTATTGACCTGGGTGTACATGGTTTGCATCCCGACCTTATCCGCATCATTGGTAAGATGAAGTATCGTTCGTCATACGGACAGAACTTGTTGCAGCACTCTCGTGAGACAGCCAACCTTTGTGCCGTTATGGCAGCGGAGTTGGGCTTGAACCCCAAAAAGGCTAAACGTGCTGGTTTGTTACATGATATTGGTAAGGTGCCTGATGAGGATCCTGAAATGCCCCATGCACTCTATGGCGCCAAGTTGGCAGAGCAGTGTAAGGAGAAGGCTGATATCTGTAACGCCATTGGTGCTCACCATGAGGAGATGGAGATGGAGACACTCATTGCTCCCATCGTACAGATTTGTGATGCCATCAGCGGTGCTCGTCCCGGTGCACGTCGTGAGATTGTGGAGGCTTATATCAAGCGCTTGAAGGATCTTGAGAATATCGCCATGAGTTATCCCGGTGTAACCAAGACTTATGCTATTCAGGCAGGTCGTGAGTTGCGCGTCATCGTGGGCGCTGATAAGATTGATGACAAGCAGATAGAGATTCTTTCGAGCGACATTGCCACACGCATTCAGAACGAGATGACTTATCCTGGTCAGGTGAAGATAACCGTGATTCGCGAGACCCGTGCTGTAAGTTACGCTAAGTAATTTGGTGTTTGGGAATTCAGAAATAATCCGTCTATAAAATCCTTTGATTAGGACACAAAACTTGCAAAGAATATGACGATAGCCGTTGATTTTGATGGAACTATTGTAGAGCATCGATACCCAGAGATTGGCAGAGAACGACCTTTTGCCACACAGACGCTGAAAATGCTGATTGACGAAGGTCATAAGCTAATACTTTGGAGTGTTCGTGAGGGACAGCTTCTGGAAGATGCTGTGGAATGGTGCCGAAAGCACGGAGTAGAGTTCTATGCCATTAACAAGGATTTCCCTGAGGAAGACACCGAAAAGAATATGCATTTCAGCCGTAAGCTGAAGGCCGATATCTGGATTGACGATCGCAACATCGGCGGTTTGCCCGACTGGGGTACCATCTATACTATGATTCATGATGGAAAGACCTACGAGCAAGTGCTGATGGAGGAGATGGGAACTGTGCATGAACCTCCCAAGAAGAAGTGGTGGCAATTCTAAATGCGCCTTTCTTATGGACGAAATTACTCATTGAAATACGTTGCAAGATTTTATACAAAAATCATAAAAACGTGAAAATTGGTTGGTGTAGAATAAGTTTTGCACCGAAAATAGAAAAATATGGCATGCAATTTTGTTGTGTGCCATATTTTTTGTATTTTTGTCTCCGAAAGCAATCTATTTATTAACAAAAACAGTAATCCATGAAAAAAAGACTACTTTCTTTATTTTCAGTTGCTTTGACGGCAGTAGCTGCGAACGCGCAAAGTTGGGCAGAGCCCACGCTGACGCTTACCACAGACGTAGTGCCAGAAAAAGCTTACATCTACAATGTGGAACAAGGTAAGTTCCTTACAAAGGGTGGTGCCTGGGGCAACCATGCTTGTATCAAGAGCGATGTGACCTCTGCGTTCTTGTATGAGATGCAGTTGCAAGGTGAAGAGAACACCTACAAGTTGCATTGTTCTGCCGCTGCCAATAATGGTATGTTGGGCCGTCAGTCCGTTGAGGACGTCTATACCGACTGGAAGGCTCAGGCTGACTGGGGTTTGACTTGGGAATTCATCCCTGTGGCAGGTGGCTTTAACATTCGAACTGCTGCCAGTGACCCCCATTATGGTGCTAACAAGTACACTGAGGAGGATCCCGCGAATTATGGCGTTTACTTCTTAGGTTATAATGAAGAGCGTGATGACTTGACCAATGGTGACGGTGAGCCTATGGGCACCCACGATGGTGTGTATATGGTCGATCCTGCCGATATGGTAGGATGGTCTATCACATGGGCTTTCATGACTCCCGAAAGCTATGAGGTGTACAATGCCCAGTGGTCGCTGTATAACAAACTGAATGAGGCATTCGAAATGGGTTACACCGAGGCTGAGCTCAGCTCCTATGCAACAACCTTGAAGGGTAACGATGTTGAGGCTATTGGTACAGCAAGGGCAGAGGTGGATAAGTTGATTCTGAACTATGCCTACAACCATGCTTCTCCTCAGAATCCCTTCGAAGTTACCTCAAAAATCAATAATCCTACTTTCGAGGGTGCCCGTGGCGCAGAACCTGAAGGCTGGGTGGATGAGTTTGGTAACATGACGATTCAGAACAACAAGGCATACCCCGTTTGGGATGATGAGACCGAAGCTTTATCAGACGAGTATGGTTTGAACAACTTCTCTCAGAACTGGACCGCTTCGGCTACTGAGCCTATTGCACAGAGTAACATCTATCAGGTAATCAACGACCTGCCTCAGGGAACCTACCTCTTGCAGGCTGATGCCATTGCTACGAGTGCAAGTGCAAGTCTGGTAGTTAGCGGTGCAGAGCTCTATGCAGAGAGTGGTGCCGTTCGTTACGCACAAGCGATTGACAAGAATCCCTATGGAGAGCCTGGCAGTGGAGATCCTCACCGCTATCAATTGATTATTACCCACATGGGTGGTGACCTGAAGATTGGTTACGGCTTTACTCCTGGTTATGTGAAGTGGTTTGCTGTGGATAACTTCAAACTTTTCTATGCTGGTCCTGTAGCTAATCCTGGTTTGGTGGCTCTTCAGGGTACATTGGAGGTTGTTCAGCCTTACATCGACTATTACACACAGGATGATGCTCACTACTACAGCGAGACTACCAAGGACTTGCTTGAAAGTGAGATTTCCAAGGCAACTGCAGTGTTGGGCGGTTCGAGCGATGACTGCCAGAATGCTGCTACTGCACTCAATGATCTGTTGAAGACTGTCAAGGCAGAGGTTTCTGCTTATGGTAAGTTGGCTAAGTTTGTTGAGCAGGTTAAGGACGACATGGCCAAGTATCCTTTCATTGACGATTTGGGTGACAAGTATGACACTTATAGGGGCGCTTACGAGGATAAGGTTGCTACAATTGAACAGATTGAAGCTTGGATGAACGGTTACGCTGACTATATCAAGGCCGGCATCATAGCTGCTCTGCCTTCTGCTTCAGAAGAGAATCCTATCGAATTGACCGGTTTGTTTGCTAATCTTGGCTTTGAGGAGAATACTGCAGAAAGTGCATCTCCTACAAACTGGACAGCAAACTCAGGTGCATTCAAGGCTCGTGCCAACACTGCAGAGGTGTGGAATGCTGCGTTCGATGCTTACACCACATTGTCTGATCTACCTGTGGGTGCTTACCGTATTATGGCACATGGTATGAGTCGTAGCGGTGGCAATGCAGACAACTATGCTGCAGAAGGTGCCAATGTTACTGCTGAACTTTATGCTAACGGCTCATCTGTAAAGGTGGTAAGCCAGCATGTGGGTGCTAGTGCAGAGAAGCTTTACACCAATGACGTAAACCTTACCGAAGATGAGGAGAATCCTCTCTGGGCTCCCAACTCAATGGAGGGTGCGCGCGTATATTTCAATGTAGCTGAGACTCCTTATGTGAACACCGTTACAGCTAACTTGCTCAACGAGGGTGATGTGCTTCGCATTGGTTTCCGTGACAATGGTGTAGAAGGTGCTGTGGCAGCGGATAGCTGGACTATCTGGAGCGATGTACGCGTTTATTATATTGGTGTAAATGCAAATGCATTGTACAGTGAAATGGTGAGCATTGCCGCTTCAACAGAAAGCATGATGGAGAACTGCCAGGTGTCTATGGCTATTTCTAAGTTGCAGAGCGCAGTGGCTGTGGCAGAAAAGCTTCCTGCAAGTTCTTCACAGGAAGAAATTAAGGCTGCCATCAACGGTTTGAACGAGGCAATTGACTATTACAATGAGGGTAAGAGCCTTGTACAGCAGGTAATGACCATTCAGGGTATTTACGAGAAGGTGCTCGAGGACTATGACGTAGCTAATACCGACTTGGTGAAGATTGTGGATGCTATGGGTGTTGCCGTAGCCAATGAAGAGTTTGACAGCAATGAGGTGATTAAGGGCTGGCTGAATGGTCTTCCTGCTGCTCGCACAGCACACATCTATGCTGCTGTGGTAACTGAAGGTGGTCTGACTCCCAGCGAGGCAGAGCCCGTTGACATCAGCGCTGTGATGACCAATCCCAGCTTTGACGAGGGTGAGAACTCACGTAGCGGTGCTACAGGTTGGACCATTGATTGGGCTGCCGACCATATTGGCTGGAACAATGAGACTCAGCAGAGTGGCTCAAACAATGCTTACGAGTACTGGAAGGCTACCAAGTTTGATATGTATCAGGAGGTAGTTGGTTTGCCTGAGGGCTTCTACCGTGTGTCTTGTCAGGGCTTGTACCGTCCCGGTAACAATACCGACGAGGTGGCTGCCATCTATGCTGCCGATCCTGCAAATGCACGTGATATGGCATTCTATGTGAATGACAAGTCAGTAGCTTTGGCCAGCATCTATGATTTTGTTCAGGCAGAGGCTACGGGTGCTGACGGCGAGGCTACATGCACTTTGAACGGTGAAACGGTTTATGTTCCCAATACTATGATTTCGGCTGGTGCTTATTTTGAGGCTGGTTATTACACCAACACCATTGATATTGAGGTGAAGAAGGGTGACACTCTCAAGATTGGCTTGAAGCTTGTTGGCAATGTGGTTGATGCTAACTGGTGTGTATTTGATAACTTCAAGATTCAGGCATTGGGCGCTACTGCTCCTACTGCAATTGAAAGTGTGGCAGATGGCAACCAGGTATCACAGGCTATCTATGACCTCTCTGGTCGCAAGGTTAGCAAGGCTGTCAAGGGTATCTACATCATGAATGGCAAGAAGGTTGTGAGATAATCTCGCTTTCCATCCATACACTATTCTGCTGCGCTCAGGTTCTTCCTGAGCGCAGTTTTTCTTATTGTGCAATTTTCAATACTGTGCTACAGCCAGGGATTCTGCAGTTGGCTTGCGTCGTCAAGCAGGCACCAGTCGTGACGATAACCATTCGTTCTGCTCTCACTTGGTCGTAGCGATTAGGGTACTGGGAATGTCAAAATTCTTTCTGATGCAGGGGGCGTCCCGATATGTTCCCGATATCAACCCGATATATTCCCGTTATATTCCCGAAGCTTTTCATGCCGATGAAAACGCTTTTTTCTTATTGCTACTGTCATCATAATGTAAAGTTTAGTTGTGAGGATGACAAGAAAAATGACTGTGTTTGCAGACAGATAACCAAGAGAATTAATCTAATAGCAGTTTTTATTGGACAGCAATAATGAAAAATGCAAAACAATAACCATAAACTATGAACTTTTTTTGCTACCTTTGCAGTCGAAATGCAGCATACCGGCTTGTCGCTGGCTTGTCTTCGTAAGGGGACAGGCGGGAGGAAAGTCCGGGCAACACAGGGCATCCCGCTTCCTAACGGGAAGAAGGTCGTGAGGCTTAGCAGGTGCAGAAGAAAACAACCGCCCAGGGTCAATTCGTTTTTCGAAATGGTCTCATGGGTAAGGGTGAGAAGGTGGGGTAAGAGCCTACCAGGCGTGTGGTGACATACGTGCTGTGCACTCCGGGAGTTGAAAGTTCGCGTATACCGGCGTTATCAGGGCGGCTCGTCCGAGGCGGAGGGTAGAACGATAAAGCGCATGGCAACAGGCGCTGGGAGACGGATGGTGACATCCGTACTGGATAAATGACAAGCGCGCCTTCATGGCGTACAGAACCCGGCTTATAGGTAGGCTGCATTTCTTTTTCTTCTTATGATGCTCTGTCATTAGAAATACTCCTCATAACAGTTTTTCTGGAGGGAGTGAGGAGTTGACGTTTTTTGCCATATGGCAATTCCTTTAGGTGATAATGATACCACAATAAAACATCCCCCATCTCATTCGCAACTGAGATGGGGGATGCTCGTATTATGTAATAAGGAAAAGGAATCCTTATGCTTATTTGTTGATTACGTTGTAAATCAATACCGACATTGAAGCCACTGTTGACAAAACGCCAATTACGCTACTCCATGCACTAAGACCGGTGTAGAACGCACTACTCTTGATGCGCTTAGATTGGTTGGGGCTAACGTAAACCATATCGTTCTGCTGAACATAGTACGCGGGAGAGTTGAATACGTCACTCTTGGTCAGGTCTATGTCGTAAACCTTAAGCTTGCCATTCTCCTCACGGAACAATTGAATCTTGTAGCGCAAACCTGTATCGTCAATGTCGCTACATTGTGAAATGATGTCCACGATGGTGTTACGCTCACTGGTAAGATTTACCACTTTGGGGGTCTTAACAGCACCTACCACAGTCACACGGGCATTAAGCAAACGCACGGTAACCTCGGGGTCTTTAATAAGGCCTTTCTCGATAATCTTCTTCTCGATGATCTTTGCACACTCGTCAACGGTAGTGCCATCAACCTGAACAGCACCAATGGCAGGCAGGATAAGTTCGCCGCCGTTGGTGACGGTATAACCATAGGCATTGGTCATGGTACTTCCACCCATGTTCATGTTGCTTGAGTTGGTACCAAACGTACCCATAGTGAGGTCTTGTGCGAAAATCTTCAGCAAGTCGGGCTCGCTACAGGTAATCTTAATCAGTACCTGGTCGGCAGGTTTCAACCTCATCTCATACTGTTGCATGATCTTCTGGGCGGTACTATAAATGCTGTCAGCACCTTGGAAATAAACAATCTTTTTGGTGCTTACACAACTTGTGCAAATCATGGCAGCCAAGAGGGCTGCACTTAATATGGAAAATAACTTTCTCATGTGTGTTATGATGAATTACATAGTTTCAGTGGGCAAAGTTAGCAAAAAAGGTTGGAAAAAAGAAAATCTAATGCAAAAAATGTACAATGGAAATCAAAAAATCTCTTAAACCAAGTAGGGGTTTAGTTAAAATATAGGAAAAAAACCTCATAAAAGTAACAACGAATACATTTTTCATTTAATTTTGCATCAAAGTTTTAAAACCAGATTGTAAGACATGAAAAAAGTATTGTTGGGCGCCATGCTCGGCGCCGTCGTGAGTACGGGTGTGTTGAATGTCGAGGCAGTGGCAGCTCCTCCCGCAGGATTGGTTGACTTGACGGCAGCGGCCGAATCGAGTGTGAACAGTGTGGTGTACATCAAGGTGGTATCGGGTGGTAAGACGCAGACGGTAACTTCTTCCGATCCTTTTGAAGACTTCTTTGGTGACTTCTTCGGTTTCGGTTTTGGAGGCCGAGGTAATGGCCGTGGTCAGCAACGGCAGATTCAGACGCCAAAGCGCCAGTCGGCTGGTAGTGGTGTCATCATTAGTAAGGATGGATATATTGTGACCAACAATCATGTGGTGAAGGATGCTGATGAGATTACCGTGAAGCTGAATGATAATAGAGAGTTCAACGGTCGCATCATAGGTTTGGATGAGACAACCGACCTTGCCCTTATAAAAGTGGATGCCAAGGACCTTCCTGCTATTGTTGTAGGTAATAGTGACGACTTGAAACTGGGTCAGTGGGTACTGGCCGTGGGCAACCCCTTTAACCTGACCAGCACGGTTACAGCCGGTATTGTGAGTGCCAAGGCACGCCGTTTGGGTGCTAATGACATAGAGAGCTTCATTCAGACGGATGCAGCCATTAACGCGGGTAATAGTGGTGGCGCATTGGTGAACGAGAAAGGCGAATTGGTAGGCATCAATGCCATGCTCTACAGCCAGACGGGTTCGTATAGCGGTTACGGCTTTGCCATTCCTACTGCCATAGTGAATAAGGTCGTTGCCGACTTGAAGGAGTTCGGTGTTGTACAACGTGCCTTGTTGGGTGTCAGTGGTACGGATGTGACCAACTATATCGATTCTGAGAAAGAAAAAGGCAAGGAGGTTGATCTGGGAACTACCACCGGTGTGTATGTTGACTCGGCCGTTGAGGGTAGTGCAGCCAGTGAGGCCGGACTCCAGAAGGGCGATGTAGTAACGATGATTGGCAATAAGAGTGTGACAAAGATGGCAGAACTGCAAGAAGCCTTGTCACAGCATCGTCCAGGCGACAAAGTTTCAATCCAGTATATCAGAAATAAGAAGACACACAATGCGAATGTAACTCTTCGCAATGCACAAGGAAATACTACCATTCTTGAACAAGTGGATATTGATGACTTTGGCGTGCAGTTGGTACCACTCTCTGAGAAGGATAAAGCAAGCTATGGCTTGAGCTACGGCCTTATGGTAAATAACATCAAGAAGGGTAAGCTGATGGATGCCGGCATCGCAAAGGGTATGGTTATTCTTGTGGTAAATGACCAGAAGATGGTTACCTCTGAAGATTGGGAGGCAGCAGTGAAAAATGCTAACAAGAGTAATGATAGGACTTTGTGGATTCGTGCCGTCACAAGTAGCGGACGAAAGGTCAGCTTTGTGATTGAACTTGATGAAAGTAAATAGTTTTTCTCCCTGAAAAACCTGAAAAGTCCCTGAAAATTTGGTTTTTCGGGGACTTTTTAGTACCTTTGCGCGCAAAATTTTGGCATGTAAGTCTTATGAGGCAACTTAAAATCACTAAAAGTATTACCAACCGCGAAAGTGCGTCGTTGGACAAGTATCTTCAGGAAATTGGTCGTGAAGAACTGATTACTGTGGAAGAAGAGGTTGAATTGGCACAGAAAATCCGCAAGGGAGATCGTGAGGCATTGGAGCGCCTTACCAGAGCAAATCTTCGCTTTGTGGTCAGTGTGGCCAAGCAATACCAAAATCAAGGTTTGAGTCTTCCTGACCTTATCAACGAGGGAAATCTCGGTTTGATAAAGGCTGCAGAGAAATTTGATGAAACTCGCGGATTTAAGTTCATCAGCTATGCTGTATGGTGGATCCGACAGAGTATTCTTCAGGCTTTGGCAGAGCAGAGCCGTATTGTACGTTTGCCTTTGAACCAGGTGGGCTCGCTCAACAAGATCAGTAAGGCCTTCAGTAAGTTTGAACAGGAAAACGAGCGTAAGCCCAGTCCTGAGGAATTGGCTGACTTGCTTGATATGCCTGTCGATAAGGTGGGCGACACCATGAAGGTAAGCGGACGTCACATCTCGGTAGATGCACCTTTCGTGGAAGGCGAAGACAACAGTTTGCTCGATGTGCTTGTTAATGACGATAGTCCTATGGCCGACCGTGGCTTGGTGAACGAGTCGTTGAGCCGTGAGATTGAGCGTGCACTTAGTACCTTGAGTGAGCGCGAGAAGGACATAATCCAGATGTTCTTCGGCATTGGTCATCAGGAAATGACTCTTGAGGAGATCGGTGATTGCTTTAATCTTACCCGTGAGCGTGTTCGTCAGATTAAGGAGAAGGCTATTCGCCGCTTGCGTCAGAACTCCAAGAGTAAGTTGCTGAAGAGCTATCTTGGCTAATATTATTTCCGGAAGATGTTCTCAATGAAAACATTGAAGATATTATTGTTGGCTTTGACCCTGGGTACCTGTTTAACCCTGAGTTTGCAGGCCGAGAAGAAGCCTGTCATTCAGAAAGCCGTCTATGTGTTTGGCTTCTCTGCCTCGTTTACTGACTCGGTAGCTTTCCTTACCGATGTAATGAAGGTAGATGGTGCTAAGCTTTCAACGAGTGGTTTTTTGATAGACCGTCCTTTGTACAGCTTGCAATTGGAGGACTACGTGTTGAGTTCCTGCCACGTGCAGAATTCTACCAATGCTATTTTCTTCAGTACCAGCAAGAGCGCACTTGATAAAAAGTATGATAAGGTAAACCGTATGTACCAGCGTAGCGAGAATCTGATGCTTGTCTATGTAGGCGAGGATGAGTTCCGCTTTACACCTAGTAAGTATGATGGTTCGGAAGATGAGGAAGGGGGACAGAAATGAGCCTTCGCCGTTGCTATCAGGTAGGTGGACATAAGCTGGCAATTTGTTTTGTGGACTCTCATAATAGCGAGAAGCTGCTTCCATCTTTTGCTCCTTTCCTGATAGATGAAACCGACGATGTGGAACTTACTGTCACGGTGGACGACAGTTTTGTGATGCAGCGCAGTAGTGATGAGGTGGGACAGTTTGACTGCGGAGGTTGCAACCATGGTGTGTATCAATGCGAGGATGGCAGTTATCAGTTCGAGATTAGCGACATTCGTTCGGTGCTATGTGCTACTATGCAGAGCAACTCCGACTTCTCAGAGTGTAAGGTAGCACTACATGCTGATACCTTCGTGCAGCGCAATTATGGGTTGAACAACTCCATGATGTTGGCTTACTCCTTTTGCTTTGCTACCGATAAAACCTTGTTGGTTCATGCCAGCGTGATTCGTAAGGATGGGGTAGGATATCTGATGATTGCTCCCAGTGGTACAGGCAAAAGCACCCATACGCACCTTTGGTTCAAGAACATCCCGGATTGCGATTTGATGAACGATGACAATCCTGTAGTGCGTATCGTGGGCGATGAGGTAATTGTTTATGGTAGTCCCTGGAGTGGCAAAACTCATTGCTATCGTAATATCCAGGCTCCAGTAGGGGCATTTGTACGCATTCAGCAGCGTTCCGAGAATACCATCCAGCGCCTTGCTCCTTTGAATGCCTATACCGAATTGCTTACTTCAATGAGTAGTATGAAATGGGATCGCCGTGTCTATATGGGTGTCAATGATACCATTGTTGAGGTGATTTCCAAGGTGAAGGTGTTCGAACTTGGGTGTTTGCCAAATGGAGAGGCAGCGCTGCTTTGCTATGACACTGTGCGACTGAAGTAGTGGCAGTTGTTAGCATAAGCCGTTATATATATAATTAAGGTGTTATTGGATGACGTTTCTCATCCATGTGATTTACGGGCAATATTTTTGAATTGAAAAAACAATGAAAAAGGCCATCAAGTTCATTTTGCGTTGTCTGCTTTCGCCTTGGCGATGGTTTCGAAAGAAACGTGATGGCGTGTTGCCTGATGAAAAACGTCACGATGTACCCAACGATATACTTCTTGGGTTAGTTCGTGATGTGATTCGTGAGGGGCATACTGCAACTATCTGGGTAAAGGGATTCAGTATGCGTCCTTTCCTCGAACACATGCGCGACAAGGTTGTTCTGGCTCAGCCCGAACGTCCTTTGCAGGAAGGTGATGCCGTATTGGCAGAGATTGCTCCCGGTCATTATGTGTTGCACCGTATCATCAAGATTGAGGGCGAAAAAATCACGCTTATGGGCGACGGAAACCTTGGTAGTACGGAAACCTGCAAGATGAAGCATGTGGCAGGTATAGTGACACACTATATACGTCCCAAGCGAACCATACTGGCTACCGATAAGCGGCTCATTCGCCGCATCAAACGTTGGCGTCGCTTGTTGCCCTGTCGCCGCTTTTTACTGTTAGTGTATAAATCAACGATTTAGAAATAGAAATGAAGATTAAGGAAGGATTTGAGCTCCGCACTCTTTGCGATGAGCATATCATTGTGGCCTGTGGCCGCAAGAATATAGATTTCAGTAAGGTAATCAATTTGAATGAAAGTGCAGCCCTTATGTGGAATGCTGTGATTGGAAAGGAATTCACAGTGGAAGATATGGCTGCAGCATTAACTGCCGAATATGAAGTGGATGAGGCAACTGCTCTTGGTGATGCTGGACGAATTGCTGCAGAGTGGGTTAAGATTGGCATAGCCGAATAGTTCTTCATGTTAGATCTCTTGCAGCAGTTGGGCTTGGCCCTTCGCATTCCTGCATCGTTTGTTATCATCGAGTTTGTGGGTACGATGGCATTTGCCATTTCGGGCATACGTATGGCATCGTCAAAACGTTTTGATTGGTTTGGTGCCTTGATTGTAGGCATGGCCACAGCCGTGGGTGGTGGAACTATTCGTGACTTGATGCTTGGTGTCAGTCCATTTTGGCTGACCAATAAGATTTACGTCGTTTGCTGCATCATTGCCTTGCTATGGGTCATTACTTTTGGCAAGTATCTTATTCGTCAGCACAACACGTGGTTCATCTTCGATACGATAGGTCTTGCTCTTTTCAATGTCATTGGCATCGAGAAGACCTTGCAGATGGGATTCCCGTTGTGGACCTCCATAATCATGGGTTGCATAACAGGAGCTGCAGGTGGTGTTATCCGCGACATTCTCATCAATGAGGTTCCTCTTATCTTCCGCAAAGAGATATATGCTGTAGCATGCATTGCAGGAGGTTTGGTGTATGTGGCTTGTTTCAGAATGTTTGGTCTTCCGGCAGAGCTGAGTGCGCTTTTCAGCAGTTTTACGGTTATCATCATCCGTATTCTGGCAGTTAGGTACCATTGGCATCTGCCTGTGCTCAAGGGGGATGAGTCATAGTTGGCCCGTAAACCATCTGGTGTAAGGGTAGGCTATGGCACGGTGTTTCATCTCCGTCACACACTGCCCTCCTTGTAAACTTGTGAATTTATAAAACCTTTAACTTTATAGGACCTTATACCCCACCAGTCGGTCGTAACGAGCGCCAGGTTCTCTGTAATACACGAGAATCTGGTACTCGTTTTCTGTTTGATAGTAGTTGCCGTCAGTACGCTCCGTGGTGGCTATTGGATGTCCTTCAGGTGTTTTCTCACCACTGAGTTGCACAAAGCGATAGTCGTAATATCCTTGTTTTAGCAGGATGGCGCAATGATACGTCGCTTCCTTCTCGTCATATTGCATTCTGTAGTCTTCGCATGGCCAGTTATTGCACCAGTTGCCTTGTACGTAAACGTCGCCACCGGGTAATGGGTCGCTTTTAAACAGAAAATGTGTGATGACGTACTCGCAGGTCGTCTCGTTGTCTTCATCGTCCGAATTGCGTAGGATGAAAGCCCCGTTGGCATCATGCTCAAAGGTATAGCTGTGCTGTGGGCGGTAGTAGTCGAGTGTGGCATGGTAGTACGGTTCGTACCATCTGATGTTGTCCACATTCATGTTGGCCTGGTGTACGTCGAGCAATTCAAACTTATGACACTCGCTGCCTCCAGGAAAGATAAGTGCACGTTGGTGGTTGTACTCCAATCCGTTGGATTTTCGTATGTTGGGAGTGACCTTTATGCAACGATCGGCTCGTCGGTTCTGAATGACGTACGTGCATAGCTCACGTTCCGGATCCACCACGCGAAGAGAACCATACCCCAATGAGAATTCCACTTGCTGGTGTGAGCGCTGGAAGTCTATGTCGGTATTTCCATTCACCGTTCCTGCAAGGCTCATTAAAGGCTCTACCAGGCAGAATTCTGCCGTGAGTAAAGGCGTGTGTTCATCATCGTCATCGTCATCGTCGTACACCGTGATGCGATAGTTTCCCGAAATCATCAGCTGTGTCTGCTCGTTGGGGAAACTGATGGAGTAGTGTGTGTATATTTGCGTGGTGTTGAAACTCTTTTCGTAGTCTTCAATGGGTTGGTCGTTTAGCCCTTCTAGATAGTTGCTTTCAAAAAGTCCCTCACTCACCGTCCAGTCAGCCTTGCAATGGTCGATGTGGTAGATATAACGATGGTATTCGTGGCTCATCTCATCAAAGCCTATGTTGACATGCCATGAACGAATGTCCATTACTGGTGGAAGAATAGGGTCGTCCATAGCGATGACTTGCAATGACCGTATGTGTTCTGTGTCATAGATGGTGCATTTGGCTTGCGCCATCAAGTGTGATGATTGCGCAAGGAGGACGATGAGAAAGATAGCGAGGCGGTTCATGACCTTAATTCTGGTGGTTTGTTGTGTAGAACAAGTGACTAATGTGCTAAGTAAGTGACTTACATGTCAAGGAATCATTCTGACTACCCTGATGCCCAGCTGTGAGGGATGCTTGCCCATGTACTGGTATAGTGTCATGGGTTCGAGTACTACTTTGTGGTGGATGCTGCTTGCGTTAAGAAGATGCAGTTTACCATCTTTGCCCCATACGGCAAGTCCAAGATGAGAAACATCCAGTCCGTCTTTCTTGGTCACCAGTGCCAGGATGTCGCCATCGTGCACGCAACTCAATACGTCCTTGCCCTTGTTGAGCATGGAACGAGGTATGTAGCGTGAAACCTTTCCACTGGCCTCCTTCTCATATTGTTTGATGAGGCTGCTTTGTGATTGCGCTTTGCTGCTTGTCCCGTTGGCTTTCTCCTTTTTCAGAAGGGGGTAAGAGTTGGGGTGCATGGTCATATAGTGGAGGTCGAGCTTCTTAGAGGCAATGAAGGGTGAGTAGTTGTTGGCTTTCTCTCCCGTAACTTCTGCCACTATGCCCATCTTCTCGTTGCTGTTGACCCATTGTGTGAAGTAATGGTTGCGTGAGGCATAGCCGTTAAGTTCCCCGTTGCGATAGCGGATGCGTTTCAGCCAGTAGCAGAAGTCGCTGAATTTCGTGCTCTTTGACCTGCATGTGGTGAGCGATAGCGCAAGAGCATTGTCCACTAATGTAGCGCAGTCAAGCTGAGTAAGGTTGATGGCCAGATGCTCTTCTGGGTTCACCTCAAGTGTTGCAGACACATAGGGGATGTCCTTGAGCTGGTTTGCGTAGAAAAGGGTGAGTATCGTCTCTTTGGGCTGAGCCATACCTTTTTTGAGCAGCTCCACCACTTGGGCGCTGTCTTTCTTGCTATAGGTTACGGCCTTTCCTTGTCCCCACATAATTGTGGGGAAGAGTAGGGTGGCGAGTATGATGGATAGGATGTGCTTCATAAGTCTTGAGTTATTTAGTTGTTTCTTTTCCCATCTCCACAGATGCCTTCAGGATAGGTTTGTGTGGAGCTGTGCTTATTCTGCTATGAGTTCTTTCCAGTAATGCTCAATGTTTCGCATCTGCTTGAGGATGGCTTTTTGTCGCTTGCGCATATAAGCCGATGGGTTTTTACTGCTGAACTTAATAGGGTTGGGCAAGGTAGCTGCAATGAGGGCACATTGCTCGCGTGTAAGTTGGGACGCCTTGGTGTTGAAGTGCTCCTTTGCCACCGCATCCACGCCGTATATGCCATCTCCCATTTCAATGGAGTTGAGATAGACCTCCATGATGCGTTCCTTACCCCACACAAACTCTATCAGTACGGTGAAGTAGGCCTCAAACCCTTTGCGTATCCATGACGAAGTGGGCCATAGGAATGCGTTTTTGGCGGTTTGCTGGCTGATGGTGCTGGCTCCCCTCCTTCTTTTGCCTTCCTCTGCCTCCTTGCGGGCTTGCTCAATGGCTTTGAAGTCAAAACCATGGTGTTGTGTGAAGAGCTGGTCCTCACTGGCTATGACGGCAATAGGCATATAGGGAGATATGCTGTCGAGTGGTATCCAGTGATGGCAGCACTTGACCTCGCGTCCGTCCCATTTCTGTTGGATGCTTCGTATGCCCATCAGGGGTGTGTAGTACACAGGCACCCAACGGTATATTAAAACAATAAGGATTGTACTCCCAAAGAAGAGGAGTACAATCCATAATAGTATCTTACGCAACTTTTTCATTCACTTGTTGAAATCCAGGTTGCCACAGATTGTTGCTTTTGCTCGACAGAGCGCCTGCCTTCATTAGTACTGCAGAGTACCATTGTTGGCAGCCTCGATCATAGCCTTGCTGGCATAGAGGTAAACCTCTACACGACGGCTGGCAGCCATGTTCTCCTTGCCGTTAGCATCATAGATGAGGTAGTCAGGATTCTCACCATAACCGGTTGAACTCTTAATCTGAGCGTTGCTTACACCACAGGTGTTGGTCAGATAAGCCTTAACAGCGTTAGCACGGTTCTGGCTCAAAGAGAGGTTGGTAGCATCGTTGCCATCGCTGCTTGCGAAACCGCAGATGGCTACGTCACAGTCGGTATAGACGTTCAGCACGTTGTTTGCGAACTGCTTCAAAGAGCTCTGAGCACCACCCTGAAGGTTAGCCTTGCCTACCTGGAAGAGGATACCATTGTCAAAAGTAACCTTTACAGCCTCAAGACCGTTAGCGTCGGTAATGGTTGTTACCTCTGCGTTTGCTACGGCAGCAGCAGCGGCCTTAGCCTTATCCATCTTCTTGCCAATCAGGGCACCAGCAGTACCACCAGCAGCCACACCTACACCAGCACCAATAGCAGCACCCAACTTGGCACCGCTCTTGCCACCAATCAACGCACCCAGACCAGCACCCAGGCCAGAACCTAGAGCACCACCTGCTGCACCACCAATCATACCACCCTTCGCGCCGTTTGTCATGTTACAGCTACCGAGAGTAATGCCCATACACAGAGCACCAATGATCATCTTAATCCCTTTCATAATTGTGATTCTTTAAGTTGATAAATAATAATTATTGACTATAACTTGTGTGTTGATGGTTAGTTCAACGTGGCAAAGTTACAACTTTTTTCTTATATACTATTCCTCTTTAATATTTTTTTCGTAATTTTGCAGCGATTTTTAGGGGAATAACTTAAAAAATAGGGAATGCCCCATTGTGTATTTGACAAATAAGAATAAAGATATGGCAAAAGAACTTGATTTCCTTACAAAAAGAAGTGTTGACTACTCAAAGTGGTACAACGAGTTGGTAGTAAAGGCCGACCTTGCAGAGCAGAGCGATGTGCGTGGCTGCATGGTCATTAAACCTTATGGCTATGCTATCTGGGAGAAGATGCAGCGCATCCTCGACGATATGTTCAAGCAGACAGGCGTGCAGAATGCCTATTTCCCCTTGCTTATCCCCAAGTCTTTCCTCAGCAAGGAGGCCGAGCATGTAGAGGGCTTTGCCAAGGAGTGTGCCGTGGTTACCCATTATCGTCTGAAGACCAACGACACCCACGACGGCGTGGTGGTTGACCCTTCTGCTAAGCTTGAGGAGGAACTCATCATCCGTCCTACTTCCGAGACTATCATCTGGAACACCTATAAGAACTGGATTCATTCTTATCGTGACCTGCCCTTGCTTTGCAACCAGTGGTGCAACGTGATGCGCTGGGAGATGCGTACACGCTTGTTCCTCCGCACCAGCGAGTTCCTTTGGCAGGAGGGCCATACGGCTCATGCCACACGTGAGGAGGCTGAGGCTCGTGCTCAGCAGATGCTCAAGGTGTATGCTGAGTTTGCCGAGAAGTATATGGCAGTTCCCGTGGTACAGGGTGTGAAGAGCGAGACAGAGCGTTTCGCAGGTGCTCTCGATACCTATACCATCGAGGCTATGATGCAGGACGGTAAGGCTCTGCAGAGTGGTACCAGTCACTTCCTCGGTCAGAACTTCGGTAAGGCATTCGATGTGCAGTTCCTCAACAAGGAGAACAAGCCTGAGTACGCATGGGCTACCTCTTGGGGTGTAAGTACCCGCCTTATGGGTGCTCTCATCATGACCCACTCTGACGACAATGGTCTTGTGTTGCCTCCCGCCCTGGCTCCTCTTCAGGTAGTCATCATCCCCATCGGTGGCAAGCCCGAGCAGATGGCTGCTGTCGATGCTGCCGTAGCCCCCATCGTGGAGCAGTTGCAGAAGATGGGCATCAGCGTGAAGTACGACAACGCCGACAACAAGCGTCCCGGCTTCAAGTTTGCCGATTATGAGCTGAAGGGTGTGCCCGTACGTCTCGTGCTCGGTGCCCGTGACCTTGAGAATGGCACTGTGGAGGTGATGCGTCGTGACACTCTCGAGAAGGAGAGCCGTCCGCTGGAAGGCATTGCCGACTATGTCAAGACCCTCTTGGATGAGATTCAGCAGAACATCTTCCAGAAGGCTGTCAGCTTCCGCGACTCTCACATCTACGAGTGCGACAACTATGAGGAGTTCAAGGAGCGTGTCAAGGATGGTGGCTTCTTCCTTTGCCACTGGGATGGTACTGCCGAGACCGAGGCTAAGATTAAGGAGGATACACAGGCAACTATCCGTTGCGTGCCCTTCAACGTTGAGCAAACTCCTGGTACGGATATGGTGAGCGGTAAGCCTGCCACCTGTCGTGTACTGATAGCAAGAAGCTATTGATTTGCGTCCGCTATTGTCCTATTTTGCTGCGCAGGAGATTCCGGCAGCTTTAGTTACCTACGTATCCTTTTTGTTGTTCATACAAACGGGAACGTCACCAGCGCTGAGTACTTGCTACTCGGCGTTGTTGTCTTTGCCATGGCTAATCAAGAGGGGACTGAAGCCGCAGGAGCATCATCGGTCACGGCTGCTGCTGGCCGAGGTGCTTATGGTCGGCTTGCTCCTGCTGCTGGCCACCATGCTCAATCCCAACTACCGGTTATTCCAGATGATGGGGGTAGGCAGTGGCAGCGGACTGGCTATTTTTGCCGTACTGTTCCTGTTGAGTGCAGCCACAGCCTTCCATGAGGCTTTGGCCGACAATTACTACCACGGTTTTCTGCCCCCTCGTCTGAGGCAGTTCTATGATGCCCCTCGTCTGTTTGTGTCGCAAAGCATTGTGGTGGTCACCTATGGCATTCTTATTATCCTGGTGGGCACCCTGCAGGTCATTTCGCGCAGCATCTTCGTGAGTTGGACCACAGCCTGTGTGCTGGCGTCGGCTGTGCTGGGCCTCTTCTTGCTTTGGCACATGGTGGCTCCCTTCCTGGCCAGATCTGGCTATTCGGCAGAGGAGGAGGCTTACAACCGTCAGCAGGTTCAGCAGGTGCCACACCCTGCGCGTTCGCCTCATGCCTTGGCCATGCGCCACAAGGGTGTCTCTCTTCTTCTCTTCCTCTTCCTGCTTCCGCAGGCTCTCATGTTCTATACGCGTGTGCTTTTCCTGCTGGCTCCTGTCGAGGAAGGTGGATTGTCGCGTAGTTTGCAGGAGGTGGGATTCTTTCATGGGGTGATAGGTGCCCTGGGTTTCAGCATGGGTCTTACGCTTGCCCGTCGTTTGGTGCGCCGTCGCATGAGCCGTCATAATGTGGGTCGTCGCAAGGTGCGCTATTCTCAGTATGCCCTGCCTGCCAGGAAGTCGCTCATTCAGGCTCTGGATGCTCGCATGCTCCTTCGTTTCTTCCCCCTGCTGCTCTCACCCGTGGTGTACTGCCTTATGAGCTTCTATCCCCCTCGTGCATTGTGGCTGCTGGGTGTATGCACCTTTCTGGCGCAGTTCATGTTTGGCTATGGCATGCACCGTTTCCTCTCTTTCCTGGGTTTGCCTGCTTCGGTGGGTCTGCGTGTGCCGGCGGTGGCTCTCTGCTTTTTCCTGCCCATGGCTCTCAGTGGCTGGCTTTTGCATTACACCGATTTCCAGAGCTTCTTCCTCATCGATACTTTGAGCGCGCTTCTCCCTCTGCTTTTCTGGTGGTTAAACCGTTTGCAATTCACAATTCATAATTCATAATATACAATCCACAATCCACAATTGGCTGATGCTTTACTTACTATACTATGAAGTCAGAAACTAAAAACCGTCCTTATGCCTGGGTGCCTTCGCTCTATTTTGCCGAGGCGCTTCCCTATATGGCAGTGATGACGCTCAGCGTCATTATGTACACCAAACTTGGCCTCTCCAATACCGATTTGGCTCTCTATACGGGTTGGCTCTATTTGCCCTGGGTCATCAAGCCTCTTTGGAGTCCCATTGTCGATAGCCTTCGCACCAAGCGTTGGTGGATTATCTCCATGCAGCTTCTGGTGGGAGCCTCGCTGGGTGCTGTGGCTCTTACGCTTCAGGCGGATTGGTGGTTTAAGGGCTCTCTGGTTTTCTTCTGGCTGATGGCCTTCAGTAGTGCCACTCATGACATTGCAGCCGATGGCTTCTATATCCTGGGTTTGGACGAGAAGCAGCAGGCCTTGTATGTGGGAATCCGCAGTACAGCCTATCGTGTGGGAATGATTTTCTGCCAGGGGTTCATGGTCATGCTGGCTGGTTGGCTCGAAGCGTCTCAGTCGGTGAGCGTGGCATGGAGCATCACTATGGGTCTCATGGGTGCTGCCATGCTGCTGTTAGGTGGATGGCATGGCCTCTTTCTGCCTAAGGTGGAGCACAGCGAGGCAGCACAGGGTTCTGCTTCCGGCTTGTCGTCGGTCCTTTCATCCTTCAAGGACACTATTCTTGCCTTTGGCAGGAAGCCCCATATCGTGAGCGCTCTGCTCTTCATGCTTCTCTTCCGCTTTCCTGAGGCTCAGTTGGCCAAGATGGCACAGCCCTTCATGCTTCGTCCTCTGGAGGAGGGTGGTCTTTCGCTCGACACTATCGACATCGGTGTCATCTATGGCACGGTGGGTGTCATTGCCCTTTTGACGGGAGGCGTCTTAGGAGGTATCGTGGTGTCTATGCATGGTCTTCGTCGTTGGTGGTGGCCTATGGTGATGGCCATTTCCATTCCCGACCTCGTCTATATCTACTTTGCCGTATGCCAGCCTACCAGCGTCATCCCCGTCTATGCGGGCGTGGCACTCGAGCAGTTGGGCTATGGCTTCGGCTTTACGGCCTATAGTCTGTTCTTGGTCTATTTCTCCCGTGGCGATCGCAGCACAAGTGTCTTCTCGCTATGCACCGCCCTTCAGGCCCTTGGCATGATGCTCCCTGGCATGATAGCCGGTTGGCTGGCCGATGAACTGGGTTTCACGGGCTTCTTCATCTGGGTAGCTGCATGTTGCCTGGTTACCTTTGCCGTTAGTGCCTTTGCCAAGATTCCGGAAGGGGAGAAATAGTTTGTTAACTTTTTTTCTCCTTGTTATAGCCTTCCCGATATCAACCCGATATATTCCCGTAGGAAACCCGTTACATTCCCGATGGTCTTCAACCCGATGAAAAGGGGATTTTTGGACTATCACACATCCTTTCGTGTCAATATTTCTGTAATCTTGCAGCCTTCCACCCATCTCTCAAGGGTGCAAAATGTGATTTTGCATTTTGTTCCTTAAAGGGAACAGAGTGCCTTCTCCTTTCACTCCAGTTTCACACAATTGGCTTACGTCTGGCTTACGTGTTTTGACGTAAGCCAGACGTAAGCCAATTGTGTCAAAGTAAGGTGCACCTAAGAAGCAGATCAGATGTAAGAAAGTGCATGTTGCTAATTGCAATTAGTTCACAAACTTTTTCCCTTAAAGTTTTGCGGATTCAATGTTTTTCAGTAACTTTGCCCACGTCATGTGGACCGTAGTGCATTTTGTGTGCACTTAGACAGCCACAAGACTAAGAAAGCGTTCCGCTTTCATCCTTTAATGCGAAATCTGGTAAATTTCTTTAGACGAAGGATGATAGTTACAGGACGCCTTCCTGTATGTAGTGTGCACTCATGCAGCCTGCGCTGTATGGTAGCTACTTATACAGCGTGGGTGAGTTGTAGTTATTCGTTTCGTCAAGGTTTACCAGAGCCAGCATTAGAATGAATAAGGACATTCCTCACGCTTTTCTTATGTCCTTATTTATATTTTAGCGAAAAGCCAAATCTGTGAGGGATGAGATGAGGCGAGGATATTTAATTTTAAAGCCTATGAAAAGAAGACTTCTCACCACATTGTTTGTGATGCTGAGCATTTGCTCATCAGCTTTGGCAGCAATAAAAGCCAGTGGAAATTGCGGTAAAAATGGAAGTGATGTAACATGGACACTTACTGATGATGGTAAACTTACAATTAAAGGAAATGGTAAGATGGCAGATTATGGTTATCCATATGAAAGTATGGATAATATCCCATGGACTTCCTATCGTAGCATTATTAAAACTCTAGTAATTGAACCCGGTGTGACGAATGTCGGTTATTATGCTTTTTATCAATGTTCTGCTCTATCATCCGTTTCCATTTCCAATAGTGTATTGAACATTGGAGAAAATGCGTTCAGTGAATGCTCTTCTCTTACCTCTGTAACCATCCCATTTAGTGTAATAGTAATTGAGAGGTATGCATTTAATAAGTGCTCTTCTCTTACTTCCATTGTCATACCCAATGGCGTGAAGAAAATTGAAGATATGGCATTTTGAGAATTGTATTTAGAGCCTTCAAAACAACCATAAATAACGAAAAACATATAGAGATAATCAACTGATTATCAATAGATATTAGATTTTAACACTTCGGGCTTGCTATTTGGTGGTTCCCGATTTTCCGCTTACCTTTGCAACGTATTTCTACCGCGGAGAATTTAGGGAGCTTTTATTTTGCTATCCCGTGGACGGAGTTGACATAGGTTTACAAGCGTTTACCAAGGTTGACTCAATGACCAAAGGGAAGGAAGCAAGGAAGTGACCTCGTTTGAAGAA
>JAZLKL010000091.1:0-12594 GCA_045597585.1 Bacteroidaceae bacterium
AGCTACAACGGCATTGCTTTCTGCCATTGACTCCTCGAGAGTACCTACACCGGTGTTCTGAGCATCCTTACCATAGATGTACTGACCCTCAGTGCTCTTCAGGCTAACTACGGTACCTACGAGCTCGTCGAGGTTAGCAGGCTCAGCTACGGCTGCGGGGATTACATAACTATCAACTGCTACGTTAGAAGCAAGAGCTACCTTATTGGTAATGGGATCCCAAGCGATGTTGCAAGCTGCAACGAAGAACTCGGTACCTGCGGGATAAACTTCCTCAATACCATCAAGGTCGATTTCCTTCTCGCCCTTTGTGGCCATTGACACAAAGTAGTCCTCAAATTCCTGTGCATTGGCAAAAGCACCGTCCATCTGCTCGATAACAGAGGTTACGGTTGACTCGGGAGTCTCGCCCTCCTCAAGTTCGCTTACAGGCTTGAACTTGGTCTGGAGTGCATAGCTTGCGTTAGAAGACTTGATAACGATTGACTTCTCGCCCTTCTCGATGGTAACGGTGGCCATTTCAAGAGGCTCAGCCTCAACCTTGTCCTTCTGTACCTTGAAGACGATGTTTGCAATATAGTAGGTGGTTGACTCAGCCTTCTCGTTCAGGTTGAATGCGATTGACTGGAATGTATCGCTAGTAGAGTTGGCTACTACGGTGCAGGTCTGCCACTCGTCGCTCTTGCAAGTGATGCTGCCAGGGTTGAAACCACCAAGGTAGCTACCGGGAGCTGCATGTGACTGCAGAGAGACAGGTGCATTCTCAGCTGCCTTGTAAGAGAAGCTCAGATAGTACTTGGCACCATTGGCGATGGCCTCATCGGCCTTGATGAAGAACTGGCTGTCCCATACGTTGCCACCCTCAGCCTTAGCGTTGCTGACAATTTCGAATACCTTAATGCCATTAGCGTTCTCACTTTCTGCGATGGTAGCACCCTGAACGTGGGTAGAAGCCAAATCGTTTGTGGCTACGTCAACCCACTCCTTGCCTTCCTCAGCAGCGGGAATGGCATCAGCCTCGGGGATGAAGTCGGGATCAGCCTCCTCCACGCGAACCAGCTTGTAGGCTGCCACGTTGGCGAAGTAATAGTTGTTAGCCTCAGCCATTTCGTTGAGGTTGAAGGCAATCGACTTCATACCACGATTTGTGGCAGGATCGCCACCTGTGACATGGTCGTTAGTAAGCTCAAACTCATTGGTGAAGGTCTTCCACTCGTTGGTGAAGTTCACGTCGCCGATAGCTGCCCAATGGTTGTAGTCACCAGGATTAGCGTGCGACTGGGTGGTACCCTTAGCGGCTGCATCAGCCTTGTAGGCGAACTGCACCTTAACCTTCTCGCCAGCGTTCATGATAGCCTCATCGAATACAATGAAGAACTGGGTATCCCAAGCCTGGCTAACCTTTGCGCCACCAACAACCTCGATAGCCTTGCCATTCTTGAACTGTACCACCTTCATCTCGGGGTTAGCAGCACCCTGCACGCGGTATGAATCCATATCCTCTGTGCTAAGGTCAACATTCTTGGTGATAGCCTCATAAACGAAGCCCTTGGGAGCTACGGGAGCAGCTACGGCAGGAATCTCCTCGTCGATAACAGGAGGAAGTTCAGGGGTAATCTCATCACCAGACTTCTCGGCAGCATAGATCTCAATCTTTGTGATCTGTGTGTTGTGAGCCGAGAGTACCTTCAAGGTGTAGATAGTACCAGCAGCCTGCTTGTCAGCAGCAATTACGTACTCGTTAACACCCGTAACACCAGCAGTCTCGGTTGAAACAGCATCCTCACCTACAAAGATATTCTGTGCAGTTGCAGCAGAAGCACCCTCGCGACCAGAAACTACAATCTTCTCAACAGCAAAATCGAATGCGGGCAACGACAAAGTAGAATTGGCCTTGCCCAACATAAGGTATTTACCTGATGTGTTGAAATAATACTTGGTCGAAGCAGACAACGTGATGGAACACTCACCATTGGTGAAAGACTTCTCCTCAGTAAGACCATTAGCACTGTCTTCGGGAAGACCCCAAGTGTTCGCCGTGAAATCAAGCGTCACCGTCTGACCTACTGCACACAATGCAGAGAACATAACGGCAAATAGAAGTAAAATTTTCTTCATTTGATAAAAAATTAGGTTAATAAAATATTTATTTCTTCTCTTTTCAACTTTCGCATGTGCTCAAGCTTTAGGTCTTGAGGTTTTGGGTTACCTTATGCAGACTGAGGATAGCCTTACAACCATATAACCTTAACGGAATACGGAAGCCAAGAACCATGCAAGATAGAATTTCAGTCTTTGGCGCAAAATTACATTTTTTTTTGTAAATATTATCACAAAAAAGCAGAAAACATATTGTTTTGTGCACATAATAATAAAAACAGAAGCATAATGGTGTAATATCTGACATAAATTCGTATCTTCGCAAAGAAAACATCAAGACCTTCATGATATGAACGCATACGACTTCGACAAAGTTATTGACAGACGTGGTACACAATCCTACAAATGGGATGCACTACAGAGAGTATTCGGAAAGACCGACTTGCTGCCTATGTGGGTAGCCGACATGGACTGGCCTACCCCACCCTTTATCACCGAGGCCATCCGCCAGCAGTTGGAACACACACCCGTACTGGGCTATACCCTCGACCCACAAGACTGGTGGCCCACCGTCATTCAATGGATAAAGGATCATCATGGATGGGAAGTAGAGAGAGAGTGGATCAGCTATATGCCTGGCATTGTGAAAGGCATCGGACTGGTGGTGGACCACTTCTTGAAACCTGACGAGAAGGTCATCGTGCAACCGCCTGTTTACCATCCTTTCTTCCTGACCGCCAAGGGAGTGGGACGCGAGGTAGTGTGGAATCCACTCGTAGAGGCAAAAGGTGAGAAGACATTCTACAAGATGGACTTCGACAACCTGGAGAAGGTATGCGACGAGAAGTGCAGAATGCTGATACTGGCCAATCCACACAACCCTGCCGGCATCACCTGGGACAAGGAGACGCTGCAAAGACTGGCCCTCTTTGCCAAGGCACACAACCTGATAATTATAAGTGACGAAATACATTGCGACCTTGCCCTCTACGGTCATAGGCACATCCCGTTTGCCAGCGTAAGCGACGAAGCTGCCGAGGTAAGCATCACGTTCTCTGCTCCCACCAAGACGTTCAACATGGCTGGCGTGGTAAGCAGTTGGTGCATCATCCCGAACCCAGAGATGCGCAAGGACTTCTTCTCATGGCTTGAGGCTACCGAGATGTGTGAGGCCAATATGTTTGCCCCTGTGGCTACCGTAGCAGCGTTAAAACACGGTGAGCCCTGGAGAAAGGAACTGATAGCCTATCTTGAAGCCAACATCGACTACATAATAGACTATTGCCAGCAGTATATGCCCCAGATACGTCCCATACGTCCCGAAGCCAGTTACTTAGTGTGGCTCGACTGCAGGGAACTGGGTCTCCAGCAAGCTGAATTGGTAAATCTTTTTGAAGACAAGGCCAAACTGGCGCTAAACAACGGTACCATGTTTGGACAGGGTGGCGAGGGCTTTATGCGCCTCAATGCCGGATGTCCCATAGCCACCATCAAAGAGGCTATGGAGCGACTGCGAAAGGCTTTAGCGTAGAGCCCAGAAGGCAACTGCCGAAGCTGCGGCCACGTTGAGTGAGTCAACGCCATGCTTCATGGGTATGCGTACCACATAGTCGGCTTGGGCAATGGTGCTGTCGGGCAAGCCATCACCCTCATTGCCCATGACAATTGCCAAATGAGGCTCTGCCTGCAAACGGGCATCGTCGAGCAACACGGAGTCATCGCGCAGAGCCATAGCAACGGTCTTAAAGCCCATCTCCTTCAAGGATGAGACAGGAGCTTCCAAACGAGTCCAGGGAACCAGGAACACACTACCCATCGACACACGAACCGCACGACGGTTGAGAGGATCGCATGAAGTAGAGGTGACCAGCACGGCATCTATGCCCAAGGCTGCTGCCGAGCGGAAGATGGCTCCCACATTGGTAGAATCCACTACGCCATCAATGACCACGATGCGACGAGCACCATGGCATATCTCCTCTACCGACTTGGGCTTGGGGCGACGCATGGCACACAACACTCCACGTGTCAACGTATAACCCGTAAGCTGACCCAACAACTCACGGCTTCCCGTAAACACGTTGATGTCGCCACAACGAGCAATGATATCCTTGGCATCACCCTCTATGTGTCGCTTCTCACACAACAACGAAACTGGTTCATAACCGGCGTCCAGCGCCACATGGATGACCTTGGGACTCTCGGCAATAAAAATGCCTTTCTCGGGTTCAAGTTTATTACGTAACTGAGCTTCCGTCAAGGTGCCAAACACTTCAACCCCGGGCATATCGAGTGATGTTATCTCTTGCAAAAACATATTATGGATTGACTTTTATTTTGGCAAAGTTAGCCACATTTTGCGAAACTAACAAAAAAAGAGCAATTTTTATCGGCCAACACTTTGCTATCTGCACGATTATTCATAATTTTGCAAAAATTCATAAAAACGTTTTTAGCTACAACTAAAGGAAGACCATCTTACGCTTATAGACAAAAATGAAAAAGACAATTATTTTAGGTTCCATACTTCTGGCTGGTTCTGCCATCCTCAACACCTCCTGCAAGAAACAGGAGAAAGCGGAGGAGAAAGCCGACTCTACCGCTGTAGTTTCACAAAAGGAAGAGGCAAAGGAAGACACCCCCGCTGAGGCAGAGGAGGAGCCCGAATATGCTTCGGCCGATCTTCAGACTTTTAACTTGCGTGGCAAGGTAAAGGATGTAAAGGAGTACTACAACGATGAAAAGGAACCTGCGCAAGTGCTGGGTTTCGACCAGTTGGGACGACTCACCACCATGACGGCCTACAGCTTTGAGGGACCTGTCACCATGCAATACATCTACAAGAACGAGACTTCGTTTGAGGGTGAATTCAAGGAAATCGAGGGACCTTATGCAAGAACCGAACTTCAGCGCGACAAGCAGAATCGCTTGACTACGATTCCCTGCTCTGAGTTTGAATATGCACCTGATGGCAAGCTGAAAGAATACTCCGTAAGCGGTTGGGAGGATGGAACTACCTTCACGAAGCTTACCTTCGACGAGAAGGGTAACATCCTGACCGAGGAATACAGCGGTGCAGGTGAGGGTTCAGAATGGGTAGGTAATAAGAAGTACGAATACACGGCTTTCGACGAAAAAGGCAACTGGACACGCTATAAGGTAAGCGACACAGGATGTTTCTATGACATGGGTGAGAGTCCGGACGATAAAGAAAGGGAGACAAACGTCAGCACTCGTCGCCGTGTCATTACCTACTACGAGTAGAAAACTATCAAAATACATCAATAATAACTAAATAAATTATAAAATTATGAAGACATTACGCATGATAGGCACAGCTTTGTTGGCCTCTGTTTTCTGTTTTGGATTCAGCTCTTGTAGCAGTGACGATGTTGATGAGACTGCCAATCCTCTTTCTGTTTACGATAGTGCTATCGGCAAGATCTTGGATGCAGCCAGGACAGACTTCCCCCTTACTCAGATTTTAGTCAAGGATGCCAACTCACCCATCAGCATGATTAAGTTGGGCGAGGGTAATACCTTCCTCGCAGAACTGAAGGCTACCCGTGCATCATCCAACGTCATTACCGGAACCTATACCATCGAGGGTTCGGACGTAGTCTTGAAGGTTGGCAAATACACCGTAAAGGTACCTGTAAGCAAAGTGGTTGAGACAGCTCTTAAAATTGCCATCAACGGTACAGACTATGATGCAGAGGCATTCAAAGTGGGTGGAACTGCCAACGCTCAGACCCTCAGCATCTGCCGCGCATGGGTTCCCATTGACTACCACGCAGTTATCGTAGCCGACGGCAAGGTTATGTACAACAAGCACAACAGCGATCTCGTGGCTTTGCAACGTGACTTCTTCACATACATTCTTGGCCTTCCCAGTCAGAACGATGTTCGCGAGAGCGACCTTCTTATCACCCACAACGTGAAGTCATTCACTTTCATGAGCGACAACACCTTCGTTTCAACCTACACCAACGAGCAGAGCGACGTGAGCAACTGGAGCTGGAGCGATGGTTCAAAGGGAAAGATTCGCTTTAACATTGACGAGAAAGATATCAATGGTGAGGCACGTTTTGAGAAGGGCAATCCCAACACTATGTATATTTTAAGCGACGTTGACCTAAGCGCTGTGAGTAACCTGAAAGATTACAAGATAACCGCAAAACTGGTTATTAAGTTGAACGACAAGTAATAAACATATCCACATAGAATGAAGAAAATATTTTTAAGCCTTGTCCTACTTGCAGCAAGCGTTTCGTCATGGGCGCAAGCATGGGGTGAGCGTTGGAGCGTATCACTCGCCATGGGCACACAGGAACTGAGTTGCAAAGAGAGCAACTCATCATTCAAGTCAGAAATTGCAGCTACCTTCCAATTTGGTTTCAAGCAGATACGTTTCACAAAGGAGCCTATCGGCAACTTTATGTACATCGGTTTAGATACTGGCTTTGAATTAGACTTTGCCAAGTACAAGCCTTGCGTAACTGACGGTTACCAGAAGGGACAGAACCTTGCCACAGGTATTGGTACCAGCGATTGGGACATCATGCAGGGTGAAGTGGGCTTGCCCATTGGTCCTTACCTCCAGTTTGCTCCTCTTAGCAATAAAAAATGGCGTTTGATGGCATATTATCACTTTACGCCCTCTGTGTCTGGCATCATCCTCGATGACGACCTTACCATGGCATTCAATCCCTTCAACACCCTAGGTGTGAACATTGGATGGAAGAATTTCTCAGTAGGTTATGAGCATCGTTGGGGAAGCGCCAAGTACGAGGAAGTACAAGTGGGTACACCCAGTTGCAATGGTGATAAAGTGAAGTATAGAACCACCAATGACCGTTTTGTTCTCCGCTTCAACTTCTAATTAACAACAAGTTTAATTACACATATAAGGTAAAGAGTGGTACGATGCCACTCTTTACTTTTAGTAATCGTTAAAAAATAACTTCCTAAAATATTAATGTTATGACTACCCGTCAATTTTGACGAAGTTATTTTTTAACGATTACTTATACCTGACTATCGATGAACTTTCCCTTGCAATATCCACAAAACGAAGGCGGCATGAACGACCGCATCAAACGACTGCGCAAGCAGAGTCTTGAAACAGAGCCCACCCTTACCATAGAACGAGCCCTCATTGAGACAGCTTTCTACAAAGAGAACTATGGCAAGATGCCCAACTGCATACTGCGTGCAAATAATTTCTTGGAGATTTGCAAGAAGAAGACCATTTACATCGGCGAAGACGAACTGATTGTGGGTGAACGTGGTCCAAAGCCAAAGGCTGTTCCCACCTTCCCAGAATTAACCTGTCACTCGGTGGACGACCTTCGCACGCTCAATACACGAGAGTTGCAGCCCTACCACATTTCGCAGCAAGACATCGACATCTATGCCAGCGAGGTCATCCCCTATTGGCAAGGGCGTACGCAACGAGAGCGCATCTTCAGCCATGTCAGCAAGGAGTGGGAGGAAGCCTACCATGCTGGCGTGTTTACCGAGTTCATGGAACAGCGTGCCGGTGGACACACTGCCATGGACGGCAAGATGTATCACAGAGGATTGCTGGATTGCAAAGAGATGATAGCCAAGAAGATTTCCTCTCTTGACTACATTAACGACCCTGAGGCTACCGACAAGCAGCAGGAACTCGAAGCCATGTCCATCTCATGCGATGCAGCCATCATCTTTGCCGAACGTCATGCTGAGTTGGCAGAACGTATGGCCAACGAACTGGAATCAGGTGTAAACATACCTGCCCAGTATGTGGAAACCGCCCATAGAGAGAAGAGAATATCCGAACTGCGCAAGATAGCAGAGGTATGTCGCTGGGTGCCTGCCCATGCTCCTCGTGACATGCAGGAGGCTATCCAGATGTACTGGTTCGTACATCTGGGCACAGTTACCGAACTCAATGGTTGGGATTGTATGAACCCCGGCCACATCGACCAGCACCTATATCCTTTTTACAAAAAAGGCATAGAAGAGGGTACTCTGACACGCGACAAAGCCAAGGAGCTTATCTCATGCTTCTGGATTAAGTTCAACAACCAACCTGCCCCTCCCAAGGTTGGCGTTACAGCTCTCGAGTCGGGAACCTACAACGACTTCACGAACATCAACATCGGTGGTATCAACCGCGAAGGCGAAGATGCCGTCAATGAATTGTCGTATGTCATCTTAGAGGTGCAGGAGGAGTTGCATCAACTGCAACCCGGACTTTCCGTACATGTGTCGAAAGTCACGCCCAACGATTTCATCCTGGCTGCTACGCGAGTTATTCGTCAGGGACATGGCTATCCCTCTATCTTCAACCCCGACACCTATACCCAGGAACTGGTACGCCAAGGCAAGACACAAGCCGATGCCAATGAGGGTGGATGCTCAGGATGTATAGAGGTAGGTGCCTTCGGCAAGGAGGCCTACATACTGACCGGTTATCTGAATACACCCAAGATACTGGAAATCACCCTTAACAATGGCATCGATCCCATTTCGGGAAAGAAGTTAGGATTAGAAACTGGTGATCCCCGTTCCTTCAGCACCTTCGAACAACTCTATGATGCCTACCATAAGCAAATGCTTTACTTTGTGAACATGAAACTGGCCGTCAACAACTACATAGAACGTATGTTCTCGCTCTATGCCCCTGCCACTTTCCTGTCACTCTTCATCGACGACTGCATCGAACGTGGACGCGACTACTACAGCGGTGGTGCACGCTACAATACCACCTACATCCAATGCACCGGTCTTGGCACCATCACCGACTGCCTCTCCGTGCTCAAGAAGCATGTGTTTGAGGATAAGCGCTACACCATGGAACAACTCCTGGAAGCGGTGGCCAAGAACTTCGAAGGCGAAGAGAAACTACGCCAATACATCATAAACCGCACCCCGTTCTTTGGCAACGATGACGACTATGCCGACAGCCTGGCAGTACGTGTTTACAACGACCTTGTCAAGGCTATCGAGGGACACCCCAACACACGCGGTGGCAAGACACAGCTCAACATGCTCAGTACCACTTGCCACAACTACTTTGGTAGTGTGTGCGGCGCAAGCGTCAATGGCCGTCTGGCACACTTTGCCATCAGCGACGGCACATCGCCTGCCCATGGTGCCGACACACAAGGACCTACAAGCGTAGTCAAGTCACTTGGCAAACTTGACCAGACAAAATCGGGAGGTACTCTGCTCAACGTGCGCTTCGTCCCCCAAATCATGAAAACTGACGAAGATCTACAGAAACTCGTTGCACTCATCCGTGCCTACTTCTCCATGGGAGGCCACCACATTCAGTTCAACGTAATTGATACGGAAACGCTGCACGATGCTCAGCAGCATCCTGACCAGTACCGCGACCTTCTTGTACGTGTCGCCGGCTACTCCGATTACTTCAATGATATGACTGAGCAACTACAGAACGAGATCATTGCACGCACCGAGAACCAAGAGTTTTGATTCACGCCTTTTCGCCGTCATGAGGCATCTCCTCAAAAGTATCGGTGTCACTCTCTCCATAAGGAACCTTTTTAGGTTCCTCTTTGGGTGACGCCACGTACTCTTCTTCTGAAGAATCTTCTCGTGGCTCAGAACCTCTCCTTGCTTTCATCTTGTCACTTACCCAAGCAAAGGCATATTTCAATTTAGGAATACCCCATGCGCAAACAGATTTCAACTTAGGTTTAATCCATGCGTAAACAGACTTCAGCTTGGGCATAATCCACGCGTAAACAGGCTTAAGTTTGGGTATGACCCATGCACGGAAGGCTTTCAACCTAAGTTTTACCCAATCATAGGCAGTCTTCAATTTGGGTATGACCCAAGTCAAAGCAGCTTTTATTCTGGGCTTTAACCATGTGCCAGTAGCCTTCAACTTGCACAAACTCCAAGCGTAGGTGCTTCTCATCGTAAGCCTCATCCTTGTACAGGCTTGCTTACACTTGGGTTTTGCCCACGCATAGACACCCCTTAATCCTGCCTTACTTCCCACAGCACAGCATTCGGGCTTGTCAGACAGATAAGCCTCTTCCAATGCCTTGTAGTCGATGTATTTCCTGTCGAGGTAATATCCCAGTACACACATCAAGAAACCTGATACCGCTACAGTAATCCACATGCTGTAAAAAGAACCCTTCAATACAGTAAGAAGAGTTACTGCCACGGTGACGCAAAAGATGGGAGTCAGCGATGCGCCAAACAAGCCTTGTAAAAACTCCCCCTTCGCCTTACCAAACGGATGGTAATCGGAAGGAAAGGTTTCTGCAAGACTCTCTCTGGTAAAATACTTCTTTCTGATGTGGTAGATTATGAACTGCTCCTTACGTTGTTTGAACCCCATAGCCACACACACATACCCCATGAGGAAAAGAACAGACACAGACGCTATTGTGGCCACCATCAAGTGGTCATAAGAGAAGAAGTTGCCCGTCTGTAGTAACTTTGCATTTGCATGGACGTCGAAATCAATGGTCTTGGCATACACATAGAAGTACGTGCCAACGACAGCCATCAAAGTAGCAAACAAGGCAATCACACTCGCAAGGTGTGCATTGTTGTTGGAAGCATATTCTGCATGGAGCTGCAACTCTAACTGTTGTTGCATTCCGCTTGCCACTTTGCAGTCTGTGGGCAGTTTACATTTCACATTGTGATTAGCGTTCAAAAGCTCTCCATCAGCATCGGCGGTGAGTTTCACACCACAATGCTGACAGAAAACTGAATCATCAGCTATTATTCTTCCACAACATCTGCAATACATGATGACGTCAATCGTACAAGAAGGCACAAGTGCCTATCCTCATTTTTTATTAATCCCCTTCATGCAACGATAGCCATAGATAGTAATCATCACAAAGCAAAGGAAGGGAAGAATGAATGAGAAGTTGGTGGCAGAAAGGAAACCGAACATGCCGGGATGGCTGTTGTCAAGGTCGATAAGTGCACCTTGCAAGGGAGGCATGATAGCACCACCCACGATAGCCATTACCAGGAAGGCAGCACCCAACGTGGTGTCCTGGCGGACATCCTCAAGGGCAATACCATAGATGGTGGGGAACATAATACTCATAAAGGCAGAAGTGGCCACCAGACAATACAAACCAACAGGACCATCAATAAGGATGGTACCAGCCACAGTAAAGCAGGCACCAATGCCAAAGAGCATCAACAGTTTGTGCGAGTTGACATACTTCATCAAAGCCGTACCGATGAAACGGCCGCAGAGGTTAAGCGACATGGCACCGATGTTGAACCATTGTGCCTCTTGCTTGGTGAAACCAAGACGGGTGGCATACTGGATGATGAAGGTCCAGCACATAATCTGTGCAGCTACATAGAACACCTGACTGAGTACACCCTCGCGGAACACCTTGTTCTTAATGAGGCGGCTCAGAGAATCCTTTACCTTGGGTTCTTCCTTCACATCCTCACTCTTACCATCTTTCTTGTTTACAAAGAAGGCAATAAGTCCAAACATCAGCACTACCACCAAGCCAATAGCCACATAGGGGTTTCTGATGGTGTCAAGGTCGTGTGTGCGAATAGCGGCTTTGGTAGCCGTATCCAAATCACTGAACACCTTTCCTGCGCCATAGGCAGCACCTACCGCCTCGTCATTGCTCTGCAAGTTGGCCAGCACCACCTGACTGGCAATGAACATACCCGTAAGCGAACCTACAGGGTTGAATGCCTGTGCCAGATTGAGTCGGCGTGTGGCAGTATCTGCCGAACCAAGAGACATGATAAAGGGGTTGGCTGTTGTCTCAAGGAATGCCAAACCGAAGGTAAGGATATAGAGTGAGAAACAGAAGAATGTGAAATTCTGAAACGATGCTGCAGGGATAAACAGGAAGGCTCCTACCGCATAAAGTCCAAGACCAATGAGAATGCCCACCTTATAGCTATACTTCTTGATGAAAAGGGCAGCCGGAATGGCCATCGTAGCATAACCACCGTAGAAGGCGAACTGTACAAAGGCTGCTTCGAAGTTGCTGATCTCCATGCTGGTTTTAAATGCTGCCACCATGGGATTGGTAATGTCATTTGCAAAACCCCACAAAGCAAAAAGTGAGGTAACAAGAATAAAAGTGATGAGATAACGTCTCTCTAAAAGTTTACTTTTCATTAGGTTAGTTAAAAATTCACGAGATTAGAACATAATTTTTATCAAAGGTACTGCAAAAAAACAACATGACAAAGAAAAAGGAGATAAAGTTTCCTAAGTAATCGTTAAAAAACAACTTCCCAAAGTAATAACGTTAATACTAAACGTCTATTTTGAGTGTATAACGGAAATGAACACTTATATAAATGCGTCGAGAATATAGACACTAGTAGTTTGTAAAGTCTAAAAAGTTACTATGGGATATAGATGCTTTAGCTTAATCCTGGCATCATCTGCAGTAAATTGCCAGTTCACTCCCTTCTGCTTTGCATTCCTATCTGTATGCCACTTCTCCAGTTCGTCAT
>JAZLKL010000092.1:0-8800 GCA_045597585.1 Bacteroidaceae bacterium
CGTCACCCTAACGGGATGCCGAGCGATCGCTCCTTCGTCGCTTATTTTCACTAGGACCAAAGGCCCGATAAAGCTGCAAGTTAGTTTCCGTCCGGCTTGACAATATCCACTTTCTCTGAATCCACCCAGTGGAAGGTGTCCACGTTATCAGGATGGGCAGGGTAAAAAGGAACATACTCTTTACGCACATGCTTGACGAGCTCAGGGGCAGCCGTACGCAGACCCTCTATGATGCACTTGGCAATCTCGTAAGCACCATAGGGATTAAAGTGTGTGTTGTCGGCCAGCGCCTTGTCTTGTCCAGGGTAAGTGTTGGCAGGGTAGTGCACAAAGGCCTTCTTGCTATCCTCCTCACCCATGGTTTCGAAGAAGATGCGTGTCATGGTATGCAGGTCAATCAGAGGTACTCCCTCACGCTCAGCCACCCATTGCATGGCTTCGGGGTAGTCGGCATGTGTTTCCTGAATCTTGCCATCCTTAAAGCTACGGCGCTGGGTGGGAGTCACAAAGATAGGGTAGGCCCCCTTGCTGCGTGCCTCGTCCACGAAGGTCTTCAGCGCAGTGGCAAAGTTATAGTAGGCACCAGCACCGGCAAACTTTTGCTTCTGGTCGTTGTGGCCAAACTCCATGAAGATGTAGTCACCCTTCTTCATCTGCGTCAGCGCCTTCTTCAGTCGTCCGGCACCAATGAAGGTGGAAGCCGTCTCGCCACTCTCGGCATAGTTGGCTATGCTCACACTGTCGTCCATCCATCGGGTAATCATCTGGCCCCAGCTTGCCCAAGGTTCCTCGTCCTGATCCACCACGGTGGAGTTACCACACAGAAACACGGTCGTAGCATCCTGGTTAGGTTCGATGGTGATCTGCTGCACGGTACTGTAGTCGCCCGTTACCTCTAACGTCAGCTGATCGTCCCAGTTGAACTTCGAGCGCTCACGAGGTTTGATTCTCACATCCTCCTTGTCGCTGATGTGGGTGTTACGCTTGTTGATGGTGAAGGTGATGGTGCGGCTTTCCTTCTTCTTCGTCACCTCATTCTCAATAAAGAGGCGACGACTTTCGCCACGCACCGTGGTACTGCCGGCATGTTTCTTCGAACCCAGCACCACCGTCACCTTATAGTTACCATCGGGCACATCGGCCATGAGGTAGTACTTCTGTCCGTCTCGTGTGGAGCAATCGAAGGTAATGGGGGCAGCAAAACTGCACAGCGACACCATGAATGCCAGCAAAGTGATAATTGTATTTTTCATATCTGCTTTTTTTAGGTGAATTATTTTCTTTGTTCAATACTCGATAGCCTTATTTTTTACAGTTATTTACAGTTACTCATCACATGGACATGCCATATCAAGATTTTCACTTACACGGCATGTACCCTCTATTTATATGCAAAATTACGAAAAAGTATTCAAATTCTACGCAAATGACGTTAAATATTGTATAAAGAATAATAACGAATAAGAATATTTACTAATTTTGTAATGTCAAGATGCAAAATTTTCAATCTAAAACCAAATATCACAATGAGAAGATTTTCAAGACTTGCCATTATAGCCTCTGCCTTAGTCATGATGATAAGCTGCGGAAGCAAGAGCAAGTACAAGTATGAGACAGTAGAGAACGACCCTCTCAACACCAAGATTTATACGTTGGAGAACGGTCTTAAACTTTACCTTTCAGTCAACGATGAGCAACCACGCATCCAGACCTACATTGCCGTGCATGCAGGCGGAAAGGACGATCCAGCCGAGAATACCGGTTTGGCACACTATCTTGAGCACCTTATGTTCAAGGGTACCCAGAGCTTCGGTACATGGAACTATGAGAAGGAGAGCGTGGAACTGAAGAAGATAGACGAACTCTACGAGCAGTACAACAAGACCACCGATGCCGCCGAGCGTAAGGCCATCTACCATCAAATCGACTCTGTCAGCTACGAGGCATCGCGCTATGCCATCCCCAACGAGTACGACAAGCTCATGGCTGCCATTGGTGCAGACGGTACCAACGCCTACACCAGCAACGACGTGACTTGCTATACCGAAGACATTCCCAGCAACCAGCTCGACAACTGGGCAAAGATTCAAGCCGACCGATTCCAGAATATGGTCATCCGTCTTTTCCACACCGAACTGGAAGCAGTGTATGAGGAGAAGAACATCGGCATGAGCAGCGATCAGGACAAGATCTTCGAGGCACTGGGCAAGGCGCTCTATCCCAACCATCCCTATGGCACACAAACCGTCATCGGTGAGCAGGAGCATCTCAAGAACCCCTCTATCGTGAAGATTCGCGAGTATTTCAACAACTTCTACCGTCCCAACAACGTGGCTATCTGCATGTCGGGCGATTTCGATCCTGACGAAGTGGTCGATGTCATCAACAAATATTTCGGTGCATGGAAGGCCAACGACTCTATCGTGCGCAAGGAGGTGAAGCCTTTGCCCGAGATTACCGCTCCCGTGGTGACGGAGGTAGTGGGTGAGCAGGCTGAGAACCTCTGGCTGGGTTGGCGCACCCCTGCAGCCAAGGAAAAGGACCAGGTGGTACTTGAAGTCATCAGCACAATGCTGAGCAACAGAGGCGATGCCGGTCTTCTCGACCTCGACTTGAACCAGACGCAGAAAGTGCTTACCTCACAATGCTTTAACTATACTCTTGAGCAAGGTGGCATATTCATCCTCTTGGCTTACCCCATGCCCGGTCAGACACTCGACGATGCACGTCAGTTGCTGCTTGGCGAGTTGGAGAAACTCAAGAAGGGTAAGTTCGACGATGTGCTTCTCTCGGCTGCCATCACCGACTATAAGCTCAGCCTTGAGCGCATGCTAGAGAGCAACAGACAGCGTGCAAGCCTTTTCGTGGATGCCTTCGTCAACGGACAGTCGTGGAAGGATGTAGTAGAGGCAAGTGCTGCTACCGAGAAGATTACCAAGGAAGACGTGGTACGCGTAGCCAACAAATACTTCGGCGACAACAACTATGCGGTCATCAACAAGCGTCAGGGTGTGGACACCAGCATCATCCCCATCGAGAAACCCGAAATCAGTCCCGTCATCATGAACCGCGACTCCGTCAGCTCGCTGCTGGCCGAGGTGCAGGCTTCGAAGGTGAAGGAGATTGAACCCGTATTCGTGGATTACAATAAGGCACTCTCGTTCGGAAAGACCAACAATGGCATCGAGGTCATCTACAAGAACAACGAACTCAACAACGTGTTCGAGTTGAACTATATTTATGAATTAGGTAGCAACGACGACAGCGAGCTGGCCTTTGCCACCCGATACTTTGACTATCTGGGCACCGACAAGATGAATGCCGAGCAACTCAAGATGAAGTTCTATGCCCTGGGGTGCAAGATGGGCATCACCTGCAGCAGCAACCGTACCTATATCCACCTCTCGGGTTTGGAATCGAACAAGGACGAGGCTGTCAAGCTACTCGAGGATGTGCTTGCCAACCTCAAGGCCGACGATGTGGCTCTCAACAATGTCAAGATGGCCACCTTGCAGGAACGTGAGGTGTCTCTCGCCGACCAGGACAACTGTGGTCAGATGCTTCGACGTTATGCCTTCTATGGTGCTGATGCCATCAAGCATACCGTGCTGAGCAACGAGCAGGTTATGGCGCTCGAGGCACAGAAACTCGTCGATAAGATCAAGGCACTCAGCACATACCAGCATCGAATCACCTACTACGGCAAAGCAGACTTGGGTGACGTGCTGATGCTCATCAATGCCCAACACAAGACGGCCGATAAACTGGTGGCTGCTCCCAAACACGATCCCAAGATGTACATCCTGCCTACTCCCGAGAATGTGGTGTACCTGGCTCACTATCCTGCACCCAACTGCGCCATTTCCTTCAATACCACCATGTCAAAGCAGTTCGACCCCGAGCTTGAACCTGCCCGCGTCATGTTCAACGAGTATTTTGGCGGTGGCATGAACACCATCGTCTTCCAGGAGATTCGTGAGCGTCGTGGCTTGGCTTATACCTGCCACAGCAACTTCTATGGTGTGAACTACACCGACGATCCCTACTTCTTCTATAGTACTGCCAAGACACAGGTAGATAAGTTGGCCGACTGTATGAAGGTATATTCCGATATCATCGAGAACATGCCCCAGGCAGAAGCTTCCTTCCAGATTGCCAAGCAGGCGCTTCTCACTCGTCTGCGTAGCCAGCGTACGGTGCGCGATGCTGTCATCACCGACTATATCGATGCGCTCGACCATAACCTCGTCTATGACATCAACAAGAAGATTTACGCGTCGGTACTGAATATGACGTTAAGCGACGTCGTGAAGTTCCATGAGCAGAATGTCAAGGCTCGCACCTACACCTACTGCATCGTGGCCGATCGCTCCAAGGTGGACATGAATACCATCAAGTCACTCGGTAACGTAAAGGAAGTGAACATCAAGGAGATCTCGGGATTCTAAAACAGTTCATAGTTATGAGTGCATAGTGCATAGTTATCGTCTTAAAACACAGAGACGCAAAGATAATCTCGCAGCGAGAAAAAAGCAACCCTCCAACCCCCGACTTTTGACTACGGTCAAAATGTAGGGAGTAAGATGGGGGCATAAGGTTGCCGCGAAGGATTGGCGATCATCATGCGAGTGTAACCATGATACCCCTCTACGGGGGACTTTTGCCGATGGGCAAAATTTATGGCCGTAGGCCGGAGAGGATCTATTGTGACTCCGCGTCTCTGTGTTTTAAAAATCTAACTTCTGAAATTTCAAATCAAAAAATAAAAATATTTATGAAAAAATTCTATTTATATGCAGTGGCTCTATGTGCCCTAACTGCATGTGGTAACAAGAGTGAGAAGGCAACAGGTGAAGAAGCCAAGAAGGACAGTACCACCCAGGTGGTAGAGGCAGAGAAACCTGCTGCAGAAGAGGCAGCACCTCAGGGTGACGACCTCAGTATGTCTTCGCTGACCAAGAAGTCGTGGGCAGTAAAGGGGGGAGTAGGAGTTAAAAACTTCCTCAAAGCCATCTTGCCTGCCACCAACGAATACTATGCTGAGAACCCCGATGCTGTGAACGAGTTCTTTGATCAGGAAGAATATTTCCTTACCATAGATGAGAAGAACGGCTTCCTCCGTTTCGCTCAGGAAGGCGATGGTTGGGGTTGCATGGAACTATGCTACTGGAAGCGCACCGATGGCAGCATCCTCGTGGGATTCTATGACGACTCTCACTCTATGGAGCCAGTAGGCGAAGACGAATTCAAGTTCACTAAAGGTTCAACCCTAACCTTCTTTATCTACGACAAGGAGAAGAAGGAACTTGTTCCCGTAGCAGCTCCTCTGGAGGTGAGTGTAGGCAAGGGTGAGCATATCTGCTGGACGCTTCCTCAGAAGGGAAAGGACATCACCTATACTGTCACAAAGGATGACGACACAGAGCTGGAAGGTCCTAAGTTTACATTGAAGTTCGATGGCATGAAGTTCAATAAGTAATTCAAGTTTCGTATGTGTGAGGAGTTAAAGAATATCAAGGAGTTAAAGGAGTTACTTTTGACGACGGTCAAAAGTCGACGAATGTCTTGCTCCTTGAGGCATTGTGGGGTACACCCGCATATCTAACGTCGACTTTTGCCCGTCGTCAAAAGTAATACGTTTGCTGTATGCATTCAAGGAGCAAGACTATCGTCTTTAACTCCCTTAACTCCTTTAACTCCCTAAAACTGAAGCATGCGAAGCTTGCGAAAGTTGAATAAGTAAGAAAAGACTCTCCACCCGCCCTCCCGTCTAGGGAGGGAGCTTTCAGTTCCTCTTAAGCCTTCAACAGTAATAATGGCTTCCGGTTATTCCGGACGAGCCGGTGCTTACTGTAGATGATAAAACGCAAAGATGCAGAGAATTTAAAGGTCATTTTTATAGGCCTCATAAATTCTCTGCGTCTTTTACGTAACTGCGTTCAGTAAAGTATGTCGCGTTATACGCTAGTGAATAGAGAAAAATAGGTCTATAGGTCATTTTGCAGGATGCAACATAGCTGCATCCCTTTTGTACACTAACTTTGTACGAGTTTCAAAGCTCAAAGAAAAATCTAATTCAAAATCTATATAAAATCAAGATGGGAAACTTCAGAAATCTAATAATTTCTTTGCGTCTTAGCGTCTTTGCGTTCAATAAAAAATCTGTGCCTTCGCGTCTCTGTGTTGAAAAAAAGTCCACGTTATAAATCCATAAAACCATGGTGCGAAACTCAAGTTAAACTAATATTCTCCAAAAAAATATCTTAATGTTTTGTATTCTCAACAAAAAGAAGTAATTTTGCAGCGATTAACCATAACATAATAACATAACATAACAATTACATTAACAATGAAAAGTTTTAGAATTCTACTTGCGGCAGCTACTATCTGCCTGTTTTCATCATTCAAAAGTCCTGCTGTTATTGATCTCCCCAAAGACAACCTGCCCACCGACACAGAGTTGGTGAATAAGGTAAACAAGGGGGACGAAGATGCCATGTATAAACTCGGCAACATGTACTTCAAGGGTGAAGGTGTAAGAAAAGATTACGACGTGGCCATACAGCTCTACGAACAGCTTATTAAAAAAGGTAATCCCTATGCTAAGTTCCAGTTGGGCATGTGCTATGAGTTTGGCTTTGGCAAGCAGAAGAACCCCAACCAAGCTACCAAGCTCTACCAGGAATCGGCCAAGGTGATAAAGCCCTTGGCAGAGAAGGGTGACGACATGGCACAGTATAACATGGGACTTCGCTACTACAACGGTCAGGGCGTGGAGCAGTCGAATGCCGAAGCCTTGAAATGGTGGCGTATGGCTGCCGAGCAAGGTAATACCGAATCAGAGTTCAACTTAGGTGTCTTCTATGAGTTTGGCACCGAAGTTCCTCAGTCGTTCAAGGAAGCCGTGTCTTGGTATCTCAAAGCAGCTCCCAAGGGACACATCAAGGCTCAGCAAAACCTCGGCCTTCGCTACTATATGGGTGAAGGCGTAGAGCAGTCATACGAGAATGCCGTAAGATGGTGGAGACCCGCTGCTCAGGCAGGACACGTAGAGGCTCAGTACAACCTTGGCTGCTGCTATTATTTTGGACAGGGAGTCACCAAGTCGGTAGAGGAAGCTATCAAGTGGTGGCGAATTGCTGCCAAGCAAGGACACCCCAAGGCACAGGAAAACCTCAACCAGATAGGTGCCAACAACTAAAACGCTAACGTTTTTTGGGTATCTATGAAAAGAATTTCATTTCTTATCGCCATAGGTATGCTCTATTTCCTGGCATCATGCAAGGAAAAGCCATTCAGACAAATAGAATTACCCCAACAAAACCTGCCCCAGAATACAGAATTGATAGAAAAGGTCAAGGCAGGTGATGAGAAGGCTATGCTGAAACTGGGCAAGATGTACTTGCACGGAAAAGGTGTTGCGAAGGATTATGGCATGGCCGTACAGCTGTTTGAGATGTTGGTTGAGAGAGGTAATCCCCATGGCATATACCAGATGGCCGAATGCTATGAGAAAGGCTATGGCAAGTCACAGGACACCAACAAAGCCACTGAGCTATACCAAGAAGCCTTCGAGCAGTTTAAGCCCCTGGCAAGACAAGGCGACGCCGATGCCCAGTTTGCACTTGGGCATTGCTACTATTCAGCACATGGTTTGGAAGCACGTTCCTATGACGACGCCATGCAATGGTGGCTTCGTGCCGCCGAACAGCATCATGCCGAGAGTATGGGGTTTATAGGTTATTGCTATTATTTAGGCTATGGCGTGGAAGTATCTTATGACGAAGCTGTTAAATGGTTTAAGCAAGCCGTTGAACTTGGTGATGCCGCCTCACAGCACAACCTTGGTGTATGCTATGAGAAAGGACAGGGAGTAGCGCAGTCGTATGAGGAAGCAGCCAAATGGTATCAGTTGGCCGCTGAGCAAGATTACTCTACATCGATGTACAATCTCGGTGTATTCTATTACAATGGCATGGGCGTGGAGAAATCGTATGAAGAAGCTGTCAAATGGTATCGCAAGGCCATAGAGCATGAGTATTATGCCGCTTTGTACAACTATGCCCTTTGCTATGAGAATGGCGAAGGCGTGGAGCAGTCTTTTGACAAGGCTGCAGAGCTATACCTTGAGGGGGCTCAAAGAGGCTTTTCCAATTGTCAGAATGGCATCGGTGTGTGTTATCTGACAGGCGAAGGGGTTACGCAGTCGTATGAGGAAGCAGTTAGATGGTTTCGTGAAGCAGCAAACATAGGCAATGCTTATGCACAGTATAACCTGGCAGATTGCTTTAGTCAGGGATATGGCGTAGATCAGTCAGACAAGGATGCTGCAAAGTGGTACGAACTGGCTGCCGAACAAGGTTATGCCTCTGCACAATATGAGATAGGTTACTGCTATGAGCATGGGAAAGGGGTAAACAAATCAAAAGAGAATGCCATAAAATGGTATCGTCTCGCTGCCGAGCAAGGCAACAATATGGCATTGTCAAGTCTTCTCTTTCTTGAAGAATAGATAAATTCAAGTTTCGCTTGCTCAGCTATTGGGAAGTCAGCTTTGATTTGATTCAACGCAAAGACGCAAAGAATCAGAACACAGAGAACCTGTCCACTCGTGCTTGTGAGATTTCTATGAAAAAATTTGCAAAATGAATAAATATTTCGTATATTTGCAAAAGTGAAAAACATAGCGTATTTCCTTCGTTTATCCTCCTATCTGCACCCTTTCTGCGAACAATTGGCTTACGTCTGGCATACGCCAAAACACGTAAGCCAGACGTAAGCAAACCGAGTGAAAGCCGTG
>JAZLKL010000093.1:0-8939 GCA_045597585.1 Bacteroidaceae bacterium
CGGCGAGGAAACAATTGCTACACCGCGATGCTTCGGTCACCCTTCGGCTTGCACTGGGGTTGAACACGCTTTGCTTACGCCCGGCTTACGTGTTTTGACGTAAGCCGAACGTAAGCCAATTGTGCGAACATAGGGTGCTGATTGGAGGAAAAACGAAGAAAGACAGCCTCGTTCTTCTGTATGCAAAGATACAAAATTTTTAGACGTTTTGCAAATATTTTCAAAGAAAAAAGATCCCCTCCCGTCCCCCTTTCTTCTGCCCTTAGAGCGAAGCATCGGCCTAAAGGCACGCTGAGCGTATTTGGCGTAACCCGAATCTCATATAAGCAAAAAATCCACGAAATCTTCACGAAAAACATCAACGCTCCATGAGGAGACGTGCAATAAACGGAAAAAGTTAGCATGTAAATTAAACCTTTAGCCAGTTCATGCGTCTTAATTAGTGAATAACGATTAATCTTAAGTATGAAAATTCGCATATTAACCATTCTACTAACTATTTTCTGCACCCTCACAGCAGGGGCGCAAGGCAACTACTCACCCAGCAAATCGGCCCTTGAGGGCGCACTCGGACTTGTTCAGACGCTGAACGTGCGAGGCACCGTGTATGACAGCCAGTCGCTGCAAACGCTGCCCGGCGCACAGGTAAAACTGGCCAAGGAGGACGGAACGCTGGTGGCTGGTGCTGCCACCAACGACAAGGGACAGTATCTGCTACAGAAGGTTCCTGCTGGAACTTATCGCGTAAACATCTCATACATTGGATATAAGGCTCAGAACTTCACCTTGACACTCCCCAAGAAGAGCGGAAACTTCAAGGTGAACGACGTGCTGCTGAAAGAAAACGCCACTATGATGGCCGAAACGGTAATCGAGGGAAAACTGGCAGAGATGACGGTGGTGGACGACACGGTGATGTATAACGCCGATGCCTTTAAGCTGCCCGACGGCGCCGTGGTGGAGGAACTCATCAAGAAGTTGCCTGGCATCACCATAGACGATGACGGAAACTATGTGTTCAACGGAAAGAAGGTCAGCCAGTTCCTGGTTGACGGAAAGGAGTTCTTCAACGGCAACCGCGAACTCATACTAAAGAACCTGCCAGCCGAGATAGTGGACAAGGTGAAGGCCTATGACAAGAAGAGCGACCGAGCACGTATCACCGGCATCGACGACGGCGAGGAACAGACGGTGCTCGACCTCATCATCAAGCAGAACAGGAAGAAGGGTTGGTTTGGCAACCTGGAAGGCGGTTACGGTACGCACGACCGCTACTCGGGACGTCTGAATGTGAACCGATTCCAGGGTGACAACAAGTTCAGCATCGTGGGCAACGGCAACAATAGCGGTGGCAACGGTATGAGCGACAACCAGTCGGGCGGTTTGACGATGAACATACAGAAGAAGAAGATTGAGCTGAACGGTTCGGCAACGGGCAACTTCAGCCAGAGCAGCAGCCAGTCGTGGAGCAACAGCCAGAACTTTGAGCTCTCGAGCCCTAAGTTCAACAACAACCACAACTGGAGCGGCAACAATAACAACAGCTTCAGCTTCCAGTATCGCATGGAGTGGCGACCCGACAGCTCATGGAACGTGCTCTTCCGTCCCGACTTCTCATGGTCGAAGGGCAACAGCCACAACGACAGCGAGAGCGCCCAGTTCAGCGAGAACCCCTATGACTACGACGCCGATCCTCTGGCATCGTGGCGAATGCTTGAGGACAAATACAACATTGGCATCAACCACCGTCGCAGTTCGAGCCGAAACGAGAACAACCGCATCAACGCCAACGCCTCGCTGCAAATCAACAAGCGACTGGCTAAGCAGGGACGCAACATCACGCTGAACCTGAGCGGCGGCTATGGCAACACCAAGACGGAGAGCGACAACTACAGCCAGACAGATTACCTGCAGAGCGTGCGACAGCAGCTGATAGTGGACGGTGAACTGCAACGCGACGAACTGGGGCAGATACTGTATGGCGACTGGGTGGACGACTCGGTGTATCACAAGGTGCAGTTCAACAACAATCCGCAGAACAACCACAACCTGTCGGCTCAGCTTGGCTATTCAGAGCCTATTGCCAACCAGACCTACCTGCAGATAAACTACCGCTTTAACTACCGGTACACAGACAATAAGCGCAACATTCAGGCCATCTACGACAACTTCTACGATGACTATGGACAGTTTGTGATGCCTCCCTTCGGCTATGAAGGTGGAATGATCAACATAGACAGCTATCGCGACTTCTATGGCTCTCAGTACGTGAAGGAGGATACCCTGCAGATGGGTTACACCACCAACCGGAACATCAACCAGGAACTGCGTGCCCAGATACGTCTGAATCGCACCAAGTACGAGCTGACCGTGGGCGGTAACGTGCAACCTCAATATAATAAGGTGGACAACGTGCGTGGAAAGAACGGAAGAAACATGAACCTGCACACCTCGCGCACGGTATGGAATGCCTCTCCCAACGTCAACTTCCGCTATAAGTTCAGCCGACAGGAGACGTTCAACTTCCGCTATAGTGGAAGTACCGGCCAACCCAGCATTACCGACATGGTGGAAGGCGTACTCTCGGACAACGACCCCTTGAACATACGCCTTGGTAACCCCAACCTGAAGCCCTCGTTCTCGCACAACATCAACAGCGACTACCGTCGTACCGTGGTGGAGACACAACGCACCAACAGCCTGAACTTCCAGTTCCGCGTGACGCAGAACAGTACCACACAAAAGACGGAGTACAACGAGACGACGGGTGGACGTGTGTCGCAGCCAGTAAACGTGAACGGCAACTGGAGCGGACAGCTCACCTATGGCTTCAATACTGCTCTGGGTCAAGCCAAGCATTGGCGTCTGAGCAACGACATGAGCGGCAACTTCGGCAACAACATTGGCTACCAGTACAACAGCAAGGAGAAGGAGACCGTGCGCACTCGCACCAACACCACCAACCTGCGCGAGAGCCTGCGCTTCACCTACCGTCACGACTGGGAGTCGGGATGGCAACTTGAAGCTACGGCAGGTGGAAACGTGCGCTACAACATCAACCGCAGCACGAACCCCAATGCGCAGAACCTGAACATCTGGAACTTCGGTGGCAACTTCAACACACACCTCACCTTCCCCTGGGGTATGCAGTTCAACACCGACATCAACGTCACCAAGCGTGCCGGCTACACCAACTCGGCAGCCAATGACACCCGTACCATCTGGAATGCCAGCATCAGCCAGCGCTGTCTGCCCAAGCGAATACTCACCCTCACGCTTCGTTGGGTTGACATCCTCGACCAGCGCGACGACCTGAACCGCAGCGTGGGTGCAACCTCTATCTCCGACTCACACAGCCAGATGGTAAGCAGCTATGTGATGCTTACTGCCAACCTGCGCTTCGGATTGTTCGGCGGACGTGGTACCGGTCGTGGCAACCGAAACCGAGTGGCACATGCCGGCGATGAAGGACCACGTGTGATGACAGGTCAGATGGAAGGCGGCAACCGTGGCGGTGGTGCTCCTGCCGGTGGTGGCCGTGGTGGCAACGGCGGAGGCTTCGGCGGTGGCGGAAGAGGAAGATAACACCCGCAATCATCCATACAGAATCATAGAAAGTGGAAAGTGCAAAACTTTCCGCTTTCTATTTTTATTAAGGATGGAGCAATGAGAGGGCATGCGCCACGCAATTTTATGAGACAAAACATAAAAAAAAGAAATATTTCTTGGCAATTCCGATAATTATCTATACCTTTGCAGCGGAATTCGGAGAGGTAATTCCAGAATAATACACAGAAGTTGGGTAACAAATACCGAATCACAATGAAGAAATTTAATAAATTGGCATACGCCTTATGCAGTTTGGCAGTTGCAAGCACATTCAGTTCTTGCAACGATGACTACAACTACAAGTATGATGAGAACTACGAGGAAAAACTCGTATATGCTAAGTACGAAGACAACTTCATGAAGAAGTTTGGACCCATTTCTTCTGATCAGAGTTGGGATTTCTCTTCAGGTAGCACCTACTATCTGGCAGAAAGCGACCCCAGCAATCCCGAGAACCCAACCCGTGCCGCAGGTTCGTACACTCCTGTAGTGAACGACTACTACGAGGTAGAGAACAGCACCCTGTATGCTATCACTACCCTGCTGAAGGAGCATGAGAACAACTCAAAAATCGGCAAGCCTTTCGGTTTGAAGGTTCCCAGCAATAACTTCTCAATCATCCCCATCTACCAGGGTGAGGCTTCCATGGAATGGACCTTGCACATGGTTGTAGGCAAGGGCGAGAATGCCATCGACACCGAGGTATGGAGCAAGTCGGAAGGCATCCAGACAAGTGAAGACGGCGTCAACTGGGTGAATTTGTCAACCAACAGCAACACCCTCTCTGCCAACAAGGTTCGCGCTAAAGAATTTACCTTCGAGAATATGCCTGTGGGCGAGAGCATCTATTTCTACCTTGAGATTACCAAAGGCGAGAAGTACTATGCCAATACCGGTGCACAGATGTCATCGTTGGCAGGTATGATGCACGCGTTCAACGTGGCACGTCCCAGCAATATCCCCGCCAACAAGGAGGTTATGATCATCGGTTGCGAGGATTCAAACCTCTTGCTTTCTGACTACGACATGAACGACGTCGTATTCATGGTTGTGGGTGACCCATTCGTCCCCGAGATCATCGACGTGGAGAATCTCGACGTAGTGGAGAAGGTAGCCAAGCGCTACATGGTTGAGGATCTGGGTACCACAGATGACTTCGACTTCAACGACATAGTGTTTGATGTGACCGCATGGCGTGACGTGCGCTATGTAAGCATCAATGGTGTGGTAGATCCTGCCCAGAACATGTATGGTCCCTGGCATCAGAACAGCGTGCTGAAGCATGTAGGCGGCGTATTGCCCTTCACCCTGACCATCGGCGACTTGGTGATTGCCGACCATGCACCTGGCTACAAAGACCTTAACGAGGGTCGCGAGGTATGGAACTGGGATCCCGAGAAGAACAATGTGTCTATCAAGTTGCCAAGAGCCAACACCAGTCACATGCTCAACATCGAGTTCCCCCAGAAGGGTAGCGCACCACTTATCATTGCCACCGACTTGAACCGTAAGTGGATGGCTGAGCGCGTCACTATCGACTGGCTCGAAGCCGCAATTAAACAAGAGTAATTTTGTTATCCTGATATATTTAGCCCCTTACTGCTCGCGAGAGTCGTAAGGGGCGCTCATTTTTTATAGGGTCATGCGTAGCGGATTGCTACATCACCTTTCGCCAGTATCGCTCAGCAAGATATTTGGTCAGGAACAAGAGCCAGAACATACAGAAGAAGCACACTCCGTGTACGGCATTATCGATGCCAAGGGGAGCCAAAGGCATGGAGATAAGCGAGAAGATGACACACACGGTAAGCGCAAAATGACGACGCGCTATGCGTTGCAACATGACACGTCCCTTAGGTCCATAGAGGAAATATCCCGTGAGCAAGACAGAAATGACAAACACCTTGGTGTCCCACAACGTACGAAGCACACGAAGCGTATTACGCGACATCAGTTGGATAGTTTCGGGCAACGAGTCGTACGACACCAGCGTACTGTCCTTGTCGGCCGTAAAGATGATACTCAGGGTAGTACCTATGGCAAAACCTATCACCATGGGCCAGCACGCCATGCGGAAGAATCCTTTGAGATGCCTGAACGACAACCACAGGAATGCAAAAAACAAAGGTATCGACACACTATTGTGGGTGTAACTACAGAACACACCCATCAAGAGCATCAGGAAATACCATCGATGGAAATCCTTACGACGGATGCGGGTGTACTGCCCTACAAAGAAAGGAACGATACATTGCGAGCTCAGTTCCATCAATCCTTGTTCGTCACGCAGAAAGAAGTTCTCTACGCCAGGGCAAAACAATACGATAAAGGCAGCCGTAACCAAAACACCCATACAGGTCTTGTCGGTTTTGGCCAGACGAGCCGTAAGGAACACCAGCAACACAAAGAGCAACGTAGTGGCCAGATTAACCACCCAGGGAGTCCATGTGTAGCCACCCGGCATAGGCAACCACGAGAGCGTGGCCATCAGCGACACGCCCATGACCAGGTAACAAAGAATAAGCTTATGTAGTCGTAAGTAGGTATTCAATTATTTAATTTAAGGATTTTAATATTTACTCAAAACGTCCAGGATACTAGAGAACCTAGAAAGCCTAGAATAACCAGAATCTCTAGAAAAGCCTAGAATAACTAGAATCTCTAGAAAAGCCTAGAATCTCTAGAATATCTAGAGTATCTAGAAAAACCTATAACCTCTAGTATTTTTGCGCCTTTTTGTCTCATCGCATTGCAAATTTAGCAATTATTCCACAACCGTGCAACTATTTTTCTGCCATTTTGACAAGCAAGGCCACCTTTGGCATATTCTTCGCTTAAAACTTGACAGAAAAGAAATTGTTTTTAACAGAAAAGAAATTGTTTTTATTATTACTGCTTGAGAAACTTCACATTGGATCATCCATCCACATCTTGGAACAGGGCATCCACTTAAAGCCAACCAATTAGCAATAATATAAATAAAGAAAAGAATAAAAACCAAAAAATAAAAAACCATTATGACAATCAAACCATTGGCAGATCGCGTGCTGATTGAGCCCGCTCCTGCAGAGACAAAGACAATCGGTGGCATCATCATTCCCGACAACGCAAAGGAGAAACCCCTTCAGGGTACTGTGGTTGCCGTAGGTAACGGTACCAAGGACGAGGAGATGATCCTCAAGGTTAACGACCAGGTACTCTATGGCAAGTATGCAGGTACCGAACTCGAGCACGAGAGTAAGAAGTACCTCATCATGCGCCAGAGCGATGTAGTCGCCATTCTGGCATAACTTCATGACAATTAACCCCCGTTAATCCCTTACCACCAAGGTGGAAAACATCAGTAAATAACCGAATCAAGTTGAGAAGACCATTCTTCATTCTTAATTCTTAATTCTTCTCTCTTAATTCCTAATTTCATAAGACAATGGCAAAAGATATTAAATTCAATATTGACGCTCGCGAGCAGATGAAGCAGGGCGTTGACCAGTTGGCAAACGCAGTTAAGGTGACACTTGGTCCCAAGGGTCGCAACGTGATTATCGAGAAGAAGTTCGGCGCTCCCCACATCACCAAGGATGGTGTTACCGTGGCCAAGGAGGTTGAGTTGGCCGATCCCTTCCAGAACGCAGGTGCACAGCTCGTGAAGAGCGTGGCCAGCAAGACCGGCGACGATGCTGGTGATGGTACAACAACTGCCACCGTATTGGCTCAGGCCATCGTTCGCGAGGGCTTGAAGAACGTTACCGCTGGTGCTAATCCTATGGACTTGAAGCGCGGTATCGACAAGGCTGTCAAGGCTGTGGTGGAAAACATCCAGTCGCAGGCAGAGCAGGTGGGCGACGACTACCAGAAGATTGAGCAGGTGGCTACCGTCAGCGCAAACAACGATCCCGAGATTGGTAAGCTGTTGGCCGACGCTATGCAGAAGGTTAGCAAGGATGGTGTCATCACCATCGAGGAGGCTAAGGGTCGCGACACTACCATCGGCGTTGTAGAGGGTATGCAGTTTGACCGTGGTTACCTCAGCGCTTACTTCGTAACCAATACCGAGAAGATGGAGTGTGTAATGGAGAATCCCTACATCCTCATCTACGACAAGAAGATCAGCAATCTTAAGGACTTCCTCCCCATCCTTGAGCCCGCCGTACAGAGCGGACGTCCCTTGCTCGTTATCGCAGAGGACGTTGAGAGCGAGGCTTTGACTACCTTGGTAGTAAACCGTCTGCGCACCCAGCTGAAGATCTGCGCCGTGAAGGCTCCTGGCTTCGGCGACCGTCGCAAGGCTATGTTGCAGGATATCGCCGTACTGACTGGCGGTTTGGTTATCAGCGAGGATACTGGTCTTACCCTTGAGCAGGCAACTCTCGAAATGCTGGGTTCTGCCGACAAGGTAATTGTAAGCAAGGACAACACCACCGTAGCTGGTGGCCATGGTCAGGCAGAGTTGATTCAGGATCGTGTAAACCAGATCAAGAACGAGATTGCCAACACCAAGAGCGAGTATGACAAGGAGAAGCTGCAGGAGCGTCTGGCTAAGTTGGCTGGCGGTGTAGCTGTGCTCTACGTAGGTGCTCCCAGCGAGGTTGAGATGAAGGAGAAGAAGGATCGCGTGGACGATGCTCTCTGCGCTACCCGTGCAGCTATCGAGGAGGGTATCATTCCTGGTGGTGGTGTGGCATACATCCGCGCACAGGAGGCCTTGAAGGAGCTCAAGGGTCACAATAGCGACGAGGAGACTGGTATCCAGATTGTACGTCGTGCCATCGAAGAGCCTCTGCGCCAGATTGTTGCCAACGCTGGTGGTGAGTCAAGCGTAGTAGTGAACGAGGTTCGCAACGGCAAGGGCGACTATGGTTACAACGCTCGCGAGGACAAGTACGAGAACATGAAGGCTTGTGGTATCATCGATCCCGCTAAGGTTACCCGCGTTGCCCTCGAGAACGCAGCATCTATTGCAGGTATGTTCCTCACCACAGAGTGCGTCATCTGCGATGCCAAGGAGGACAAGCCCGAAATGCCTATGGGTGCTCCCGGCATGGGTGGCATGGGCGGCATGATGTAAAAACCGGAAAGACCAGATAATCCAGATAAACCGGGAAAAACGGATAATCTGGAAAGACCCAAAAGAGGGTGTGTCAATTCACTTCTGACACACCCTCTTTTTATTATAGTGATGATGAAAAATTAAATTGGTACGATTTAACCTCAGATTTTTGAGATGCTTTTGCTTCATGAAGAGGGCGCGATGCGGGCATCGTAACCGATGAATGAAACAAAAACAGCCAAAAAGATGAGCTGTTACCATAAAAAGCTCACATCACAAATCG
>JAZLKL010000094.1:0-3856 GCA_045597585.1 Bacteroidaceae bacterium
AAATTCCATGAGAAAGGCATCCGTGTGAGCATCTTCGTGGATGCCGATACCGAGATGGTGGAGTGGGCTGCCAAGGCAGGTGCCGACCGTGTGGAACTCTACACGGAACCCTATGCCACCAATTATCCACAGGACCGTGAGAAGGCCATTGCTCCGTTTGTGGCTGCTGGCGAGAAGGCTAAGAGCCTTGGCCTTGGCCTGAACTGCGGGCATGACCTCAGTCTGGAGAATCTGGCTTATATGCATGAGCGTATGCCCTACATCGATGAAGTGAGCATAGGCCACGCCTTGATATGCGATGCGTTGTACTTGGGTCTTGAGGAGACTGTAAAACGCTATAATGCCTGTCTGCAGTAATTTTTTTTCGTTCATTATCATTAATCGTATCATCTATGATTTACATGTTTCTTGCCGAAGGCTTTGAGGAGGTTGAGGCCTTTGCTCCATTAGATATCCTGCGTCGTGCTGGCGTGAAAGTAGAAACCGTATCCATTACCGACAATCAGGTGGTGGCAGGTGCTCATGGCATCATCGTGCTGGCCGACAGAATACTGCCTGCCATCGACTTTGACGATGCTGAGATGATTATCCTGCCCGGTGGACTGCCCGGTTCTACCAATCTGGACGCATGTGAGGACTTGCGTGCCGGCATCCAGCAGTTGTATGATGCAGGCAAGCCCTTGGCCGCTATCTGTGCTGCTCCTCAGGTTTACGGTCACATGGGTCTGCTCAAGAGTGTGAAGTGCACCTGCTATCCTGGTGTGGAGAGCGAACTCATAGAGGCTGTGCCCACGGGTGCTTTGGTGGAGGTTGACGGCCAGTTCATTACCGGTAAGGGTCCTGCTGCGGCATTCGAGTTTGGCTATACCATTGCCGAGAAACTCGTGGGTGGCGACAAGGTGCAGGCTCTTCGCGATGGTATGATATACAGCGAGTTGAAGGCAGAAAAGTAAGTGGGTGAGCAAGTTTTTTGACTTGTGAAACTTCTGTAATGAACCTATCGACAGACATAAAGTATCTTTCCGGGGTGGGGCCTGCCAGGGCAAAGCTTTTGGGAGAGGAAATGGGTATCCATACTTTTGGAGACCTGTTCGATTATTTTCCTTTCAAACACATTGACCGTACCCGCATCTACTATATCCATGAGTTGTCGGGCGACATGCCTTTCGTGCAACTCAAGGGTAAGATTCTGAGCTATGAGATTGAGGGCGTGGGTCGCAAGCAAAGGCTTGTGGCTCACTTTACCGACGGACATGGCTTGGTTGATCTGGTGTGGTTTAACGGAGCCAAGTGGGTGCGCGATACCTATAAGGAGGAGAAGGAGTACATCGTTTTTGGCAAGCCTACCTATTTCTCTGGTTCAGGCAGGTTCAATATTACTCATCCCGAGATTGACGATGCCAACTCGCTCAAGCTGAGCACTATGGGTATGCAACCCTATTATAGCGTACCCGTCAAGGCTGCTAAGCGAGGGCTAAACTCGCGCACCATAGAGAAACTCACCAACTCGTTGTTCAAGCAATGCCCTGAGACCATTCCTGAGACGCTGCCTCAATGGCTTGTGGAGCGCTACATGCTGATGAGTCGCGATAGTGCCATACGAGCCATGCACTATCCGCAGAATGCCGATGCCCTGAATCGCGCCACTTACAGGTTGAAGCTGGAGGAGCTTTTCTACATCCAGCTCAATATTCTCAAATTCTCATCCGACAGGCAGAAGGAGGTGCATGGCATCCCCTGTCCGCGCGTGGGCCAAATGTTCCTCGACTTCTACCATCACCATCTGCCTTTTACCCTTACGGGGGCTCAGCAGCGTGTCATCAAGGAAATGCACGCAGACATGCAGAGCGGACGTCAGATGAACCGTTTGCTGCAGGGCGACGTGGGAAGCGGAAAGACCCTTGTGGCATTGCTCGTGATGCTTCTGGCCGTCGATAATGGTTTGCAGGCTTGCATCATGGCGCCTACCGAGATTCTTGCAGAACAGCATCTGGATACTTTCCGTCAGTTCCTGGGCGACATGCCCTTGCGTGTGGAACTGCTCACTGGCATGGTGAAGGGCAAGCGCAGAAAGGCTTTGCTTGAAGACCTTGCTGCCGGTGAGGTGAACATATTAGTGGGCACCCATGCTGTGATAGAGGACAACGTGGAGTTCAGAAACCTGGGTCTTGTTGTCATCGATGAGCAGCATCGTTTTGGCGTCGCGCAGCGTGCCCGTCTATGGCGTAAGAACACGGTTCCGCCCCATGTACTTGTGATGACGGCTACCCCCATACCCCGCACGCTGGCCATGACGCTCTATGGCGACCTTGATGTATCGGTCATCAACGAGCTTCCTCCTGGTCGCAAACCCATCACTACGGTGCATTACTACGACAACCGCCATGTCTCGCTCTACGAGAGCATCCGTCAGCAGATTTCGCTGGGCAGACAGGCATACATCGTGTACCCGCTTATCCAGGAAAGCGAGAAGCTGGACATGAAGAACCTTGAGGAAGGGTATGAGATTGTATGTCAGGTTTTCCCTGACTATAAGATTAGTAAGGTGCATGGCAAGATGAAGCCGGCAGACAAGGATGCCGAGATGCAGCGCTTTGCCAGTGGCGAGACGCAGATTCTGGTGGCTACCACCGTGATAGAGGTGGGTGTCAATGTGCCTAATGCCAGCGTGATGGTGATAGAGAATGCCGAGCGCTTTGGTCTGGCTCAGCTGCACCAGTTGCGTGGCAGGGTGGGACGTGGAGCTGACCAGTCATATTGCATCCTCGTTACCAAGTATGAGTTGAGCGCTGAGACAAAGAAGCGCATACAGATTATGACCGAGACCAATGATGGTTTCGAGATTGCAGAGGCAGACTTGAAGTTCCGTGGTCCTGGCGATCTGGAGGGTACGCAGCAAAGTGGCACGGCCTTCGAACTTCGTGTGGCCAATCTGGCTCGTGACGGCCAGGTGGTTCAGCAGGCACGAAACATGGCGCGTGAAATCATTGATGCCGACCCCGACCAGAACAAGCCGGAATATGCCCTTCTCTGGCAACGCCTCTCGCAGTTAGGGAAAGACCAGCAAGACTGGTCGTCCATTTCGTGACGTTAGAAGCTCCCTCCATTATAAAGCGCGATGCGGGCATCGTAACCGATGAATGAAACAAAAACAGCCAAAAAGACAAACAAAGCTGAAGGAAGCATCTTACCATGAACTTTAGGAAGTTAATTTTTTATCATCACTTACCCAGGTTTCCCTTCTCGTTCAGCGAGATTGTCTTGCTTTTTCTTTTCCTGTACCCTTCCCGATATCATCCCGATATAAACCCGTTACATTCCCGTTATATTCCCGTAGGGTTTCATGCCGAAGAAAAGACCCAGACCCTCTCCGGTCGCAAGCGACCACCTCCCCCGTGGAGGGGGAGGGTTTAGTTACGTTCGCCTGATGATTGCCAAACAAAGCCCCCTCCCGTCCCTCTTTAGAGGGAGGGCTGTCAGTCCGCTATGGGTCTGTTGTGTCTCTGCTATTTGTCTGCTATTTGTCTGCTATTTGTCTGCTATATAGCAGAGGAAGAGCAGAGTCACAGCGGAGTCATATCGGAGACTTAGCAGGGTTTTAGTGGAGACTTAGCAGGGTCTTGTCATAGTCATAACGTAGCATCACCATAGTTTTCCATAGGAAAATTTGTGCAGTTTGTGAAAAATATCTATCTTTGCGTCGTGAATTTAAAATCGAATGCCTATGTGCTCCCCTTCGCTCAAAGAAAGATACGTGAATTTCTACACCGACTTCGCCTTCAAGAAGCTGTTTGGTACGGAGATGAACAAGGACCTGCTTATCAGCTTCCTCAACTCGCTGTTTGCCGGCAAGGAA